>CAIMVB010000447.1 GCA_903844785.1 uncultured Rhodospirillales bacterium
CGGCGCGCCCATCCGCATTTCCGCCGTAACTCAGCCGCTGCCGACCCAGCCGCAATATACGCGGGTAGATGTCCCGGTGCTGCGCGATGGCACAGCGGCACGCAGCAATGGGCGCGTGCAGGTGACACTTTCCACCCATGCAGAACGCAATCTTGCCGGCAATGAAATTGTGCGCTTGGTCCGTGCGGGCCAGGTAGAAATCGGCGCCGGTACGCTGACCACGCTTTCCGGCGATGTGCCCATTCTGGATGGCATCGACCTTGCCGGGCTGGCGCCGGACATCAATGATGCGCGGCGGATCGCCGAAGCGGTACTGCCTGTCGCCAATCGGGACCTTGAAAGGTTTGGCGCGCGCCTGGTCGCCATGTATCCCTTCCCGGCGCAGGTTGTATTCTGCCGCGCAGCCTTCACCAGCCTGAATGATTTGCGCGGCCGGCGTATTCGCACCTTCGGCAATTCGCTGGTGGATTTCTTCACCACGCTTGGCGCGCAGCCGGTTAGCATCGGCTTTCCGGAAGTTTATTCCGCACTGGAACGCGGCGTGGTGGATTGCGCCATCACCGGTTCCGGTTCCGGCGCCGCCGCGCGCTGGCCGGAAGTTTCCACCCATATCTCTGACCTCCCGGTTTCCTGGGCAGTGGCCGGCTACCTTGTCAATCTGAATTGGTGGAACCGGCTGGAACCCGCGGTGCGCGATTTCATGGAAGCCACCATGAAGGAAGTCAGCAATCAGCAATGGGCGCTGGGCCTTGCCGCAACGCGTGATGGCATTGATTGCAATATTGGTCGCGCCGCCGGTTGCAGCATCCATAATCTTGCCGCACGGCCAATGACGGAAGTGACTGCCTCCGCCGCCGATAAGGCGCAGGCGAAGGAGATTTTCCGCACCACGGTCCTGCCCGGCTGGGTGCGCCGCTGCGGTGCGCGCTGCGGTGAAGTCTATAACGACGTTATTGCGCCCATCAGCGGCGTGCGCTTCGGCGGATGAGTAACGCCGGCAGCACCGCGCCAGCATGGCTACACATGGCGCGGCGGCTCCGCCAAGGGGTTGCCGCGCTGGCTGCCGTGATGGCGCATATTGCCGGTTGGAATTATATTCTATGTGCCTGCTTCATCACTTTTGACATTGTGGCGCGTAGTTTCTTTGGGTTTTCGTCCAAGGCCACGGTCGAAGTCACCGGCTATATGCTGGCGGGCGGAATTGCCTGGGCCTTGGCGCATACGCTGGCGCGGCGTGCGCATATTCGCGTGGATGTCTTCATGATGCGCCTGCCGCTTAGGCTGCGCGCCTGGCTGCATCTTTTCTCCTTAACCTTGCTCTTAGGCCTGGGCATTTTCTTCGCCTGGACCGCGCTGGAATTGGTGGATGAAAGCGCACTGTTCAACGCGCATGACAATTCCGCGCTCAGGATTGAAATGATTTGGCCACAAGGCATCTGGGCCTTTGGCATCATTAGCTTCGCCATTATGGGGCTCGTGCTGATGCTGGAGGCCAGCCTTGCGATCCTGGCGGGTAAGCCTGAGGAACTAGATAGGCTGCTTGGCTCCCGTAGCCTTCAGGACGAGACGGCAGAAGCGCTTGAAGCCGTTGGCATGGCGCATGAAGCGCCGAGGCCGCAATCATGATAGCCATCGTCTTTCTGCTAGGACTTCTGGCTGTCACCATCTTCGCTGCTGCAACGGGGACTGAAACACTACCCATTGCCGAAATCCTCATGCTGGTCGGCGTCTTCGTCCTGTTTTTCGGCTCCGGCGTTTATATCGCCGCAGTACTTGGCATTCTTGGCGTACTTATAGGTTTCCTATTCTCTGATCGGCCCTGGTGGGCCTTCATGGGACAAACACTTTGGGGACCATCTTCCAATTTTGTGCTGGTTGCGGTTCCACTATTCTTGTTGATGGGCGAAATCCTATTGCGCGCAGGTCTTTCAGATCGGCTCTATCGCGCGCTGAATGTCTGGCTCAACCGGATGCCCGGCGGCTTGCTGCATACCAATATCGTCTCCTGCGCGGTTTTTTCCGCTATCTCCGGCAGTTCGGTCGCGACCGCCGCCACCATGGGCTCCGTGGCACTGCCCTATTTCCAGGATACGAAATACAGCCAGCGCATGGTGCTGGGCTCACTCGCGGCCGGTGGCGCCCTGGGTAATCTCATCCCGCCTGGCATTACCTTCATCATTTATGGATTGATCACTGAAACTTCCGTCGGCGCGCTTTATATCGCCGCAATTATTCCATCCTTACTCGTGACGGGACTTTTCATTCTGGTCATCCTGGCGCATGGGCTGACGCACCCCATGGAAAAGCCTGCAAAGCTGCCGCTTGCCATGAAGCTGCGCGCGCTGCTTGATCTTGTGCCGACACTCTTA
>CAIMVB010000448.1 GCA_903844785.1 uncultured Rhodospirillales bacterium
GTATTCGTGGAAAAGCGCTGATGCACCAGCGCCAGCGCGCTTTCCGTCAGCGGGTTGCGCAGATCATCATAGAAGCTGCCAACCTGCCCCGCGAGCAATAGCCCCTTATAGACTACCGTGCGCGTGGAGAAGGACGGCATGTACAAATCAGCATCCGTCGGCAGCCCCTTGGCCGCGGCCAATTCACGGAACTTGTTCAGCGCCTGCTTGCGGATGGTCAGGATTTTGCGTTCAAACGCATCCTGATCCTTGATGCTGTCGCTGGCCGCGATGATCGCCTGGCGGATCACCGGCATGCTGGCGATGACGGCCTTGCCCAGGCCATCCAATGTGGTCGGGACTTCGCGCCAGCCCAGCAGGGTCTGCCGTTCGGCAGTCACATAGCCTTCAATGCTCTGGATCGCGACCGCGCGGGAAGCCTCATCCTGCGGCAGGAAGCACATGGCCACCGCATAGCGGCCCGGCGCCGGCAGGGTCTTGCCTTGGCTTTCGGCCCAGTGGCGCAGCAGTCTATCGGGCATCTGGATCAGGCAGCCCGCGCCATCACCCATTAGCGGGTCAGCGCCCACGGCGCCGCGATGGTCCAGATTGACCAGGATTTGCAGGCCTTGGCGGATGATATCATTCGACTTTCGGCCCTTGATATCCGCAATGAAGCCGACGCCGCAGGCGTCATGCTCGTTCCGGGGATCGTAAAGACCTTGCTTTTCGGGCAGTCCCATATCTTTCGCTCTTCAATGCTCCGCCGGGGTCAATACCCCTGACAAGCCCCCTGATCCGGGGCGAAGGGGCGTCTTTAATTGAGAGTTGCGCTTTGCGCCAGCAGGGCTTTAAGGATTTTCGCCGAAGCCCCCGGGAAGCGGCCTAGGGCGCCATCTTTCCCTTGACGCAGCACGCGCCCGGACGGAAAGCTTTCCATATGGACAAGATTACCGCCGCCCTTCGGGCCAACCGCATCGTGCGCGCCGCCATGCGCCATTGCGCCCTGGCGGGCTGGGCACCGGTGGCGCAAATGCCACTGCCCGATAGCCGGCGCCCCGACATCATCGCGCTCACCGATAATGGCAGTTTCATCGCCATTGAGGTGAAATCCACCACCGAGGATTTCCTCTCGGACGAAAAATGGCAGGATTACCGGGAATGGTGCGACCAGCTCTTTTTCGCCGTGGATGTGGATTTCCCGCGCGAAATCCTGCCGGAGGATGTCGGGCTATTAGTGACGGATCGGCTGGAAGTGGCTGTTATCCGTGAAGCGCCGATGATGCGCCTTTCGCCCCCGCGCCGCCGCGCTTTGCTGCACCGCTTCGCCGTGCTGGCCGCCGGGCGTCTGGCCGCCTTGCAAGACCCGGAATCAGCGCGGGAGGTGAACGCCGCGCTCAAGCTGGAATAAAAGGGATCAGCTTTCTTTGATCGTATTTTCCGAGCCGCCAAGTGTCGCCACTTGGCTTGAAAATGTCTGACTTTATGATCGCATTTTCCGAGCCGCCAAGTGTCGCCACTTGGCTTGAAAATGTCTGACTTTA
>CAIMVB010000449.1 GCA_903844785.1 uncultured Rhodospirillales bacterium
AATACGTCGGGCCGCCGCCCCAGGTACGGAGGGCAGGAAATTTGAACACCCTCTGGAAAAAAGCCTTCAATGTCAGGAATGCGCGCGATATGGCGACTGACAAGGCCCACCCTGCAGCCTGAAGCAGGCATCCAATCAGCACCGCCCGGCCCGGGCGCGTCGGGCAAAGGCCTTGAATTCGGAGCACCCGCACCGCCCCGCCGTCCTTCTGACGCTGGCGCGACCTCAAAATCAATGCTGCGGCCAATCAAGTCATTACCGACAGAAATGCCTAAAAACGCGCCATTTCTGGACGAAATGGCGGATCCCGAAGATGATCCATCAATGGTAAACCCTTGCTTAGGGTTTTTAGTTACCAGACCGCTATCCATTTTTTTGTAATACCGTAAATATTACTGGTACACAAGGGTTGACATCTATGAAAGGCGTGCCCCCCCTGAAGTTCTGCCAAGTTTCGGTAGGGCCTGTTCATCAAAGGGGCGAACGAAGGAAATGCAGTACTTTCAGCGATGCGCAGATCATCGGGATATTGAAGGAACAGGAAGCGGGTGCGGTCACCGCAGATCTTTGTCGCATCACGGGATCAGCGAGGCGACATTCTACAAATGGAAGGCCAGGTTTGGTGCGCTGGAGGTGTGGTAGACCAAGCGGCTTCGCTCACTAGCGCAGTAGAAGGCAAAGCTGAAGAAACTGTCGGCCGAAGCGATGCCGGACATTTCAGCCCTGAAAGACATCTTCTCAAAAAAGGCGATGGCCAGCGCGAAGCGGGATGCGGTAGCTCGCGCCCACTGCCGTTGCGGACCGAGCAAGCGCTAGGCGTGTCATCTGATCGGAACTGTCAGGCGAATTGCGCGGCATCGGCCAAGCCGTCCGGACAATACTGACACATGGCGGGCCGCTTGCGGTAGTCACATTGAAACGGGTCTTACATCGGCCTTGATCATATGTTGACCGTTCTCGTAACTGGTCGGCCTCACCGCCGCAAGGACCGTCGATCACGATGGACCGCTGCATGCCCCGATCCACCTTGGCTTTGCCTCAGCCAGCAGCGTTCAAAGCAGAGGGATTTCCGTATGAGAGGATAGCTTCCGGAAGATTCAGCCATCCAGAAGCCCGAGTGATGAGCCATTGATTTCGGGAATGTGGGGGCATTATCGTTCGCTTCCCCCAAAGCCAGGTGCTTGGCGCGCTGGCCGTTCAGCCCACTGCCAAGGGCGCTATCAACAGCGTGCAAACCACACAAAATTCGCCCATCCCTTAACCTCGCAACGCGGTCTGACGCGGCACAAACCGTAAAGCGCAATTCGATATGCCTAAAACATGATCGCGCTTTAGTGAGAATCCCTTTTGTTACCCCCCGACCTATATGAACCAAATACCAGCGGCCATTGAATCCTGAAGATTCGTTTGATTTTCGAAACTTTCTGAGAAGGACGCCACAACTCTCTCACGTTCCACACCGGCCGCAAGTTGTCTCATCCAGTATTGTAGGCCATCCGCATCAGGATCACGTTCAAAGGCGATATCGTAAAGCAGATCAAGGAAAGATAAGTTACTCATTGCTGCAGCTTGGCCATAGGTTTCGGTAAATTCGCCCGAATACAGAAAATTGCGCGCTAGCCACACGATATCACCTGCCCCGGCGTCTAATTCATCGATCCAGTGGCCCAAGCCCGCTGTATCCGGTGCGCGTCCTAGGGCTGCCTGATACATGCTAAAGGCCTGACCGGCGTGACCATTGATATCGAAAGCAAGCGTACCGTTCGTGAATGCAAGTCGGTCAATAATATATAGGCTGTCTTCGGAATCGCGCAGGGGAACTAAATCTATAATTGTTGAAGCCTCAAGATTGCCCGTGATTTGATACTGCGCACGCGCTCCTGTAAAAGATACTGTGTTTAGCTGTGAGGATCCGTAGATCTGATCGTTTGTTGCACGAGAATGGGTAGTAGGCACCGCATCGCTGAGATGAATTTCATAGACTGGGCTAACAGCGAATGAACTATAGAAAACCTTCCCGTCCGGATCGATGAACTGATAGATATCGTGGAGGGTGTTCGTATCATGAACAGCAAGACCCATCATGGCGCCTATTGGCTGCCCTGTTAGGCTATTTTTTACAACCGCTCCATCAACTTCAATATATGAAACGAAGGATGGGCTCAGAAAGTCTTTACTGATTTGCACCGTTTGATCGGAACTAGGCGCCGTGAAACGTATAGGCGGATTATTGGACGGATCATTGCCCGGCCCGCCGGGATTATATACGGGGGAATAGCCATCTCCAGAAGGCATGCGGATAGACTGCAGACGGGCGATAGCTGTTTGATCACCGCTTAGAATAATATCATATTGATTATCGTGATCTTCCACATAAGAAAGATCATAAGATTCTTGAGCTAACCCTGTATCAGCAATGCCCACTATGCGTATGCTGCCGAACTCACCAAGAGAGTAATCCACGCCAGATTCAAGGAGCCACACGTCTTGGTCCTCTTGATCAAGAGCGAGCAGTTGAAAAAACTTCGAGAAATCATTCGGCGAAATACTAGCAATTCCGTCGGGCGAAAATCCCGCACTGGTATAAATTCGGAGACGATACATCGCCTGCTCACCAAAGAGATCTGCGCCGCTATTGGAGACAGAACTGGTCAGCCAGGCCGGACTTCCCTCCCCAAGGTCTGAATAAGCGTCTAGTTTTGCGGCCAAAATTTGGGGGCCATTCCCATCAACATATGGGTTTTTGCTTTGTACTGTTAGTCCTACTGCGGATACCAGACCGTCCTCTGTCACCAGCCGCAAAGGCGTTCCATCATCCACAATAGTGACACTAACAGGGTAGCGGGCGCCATCTTCTCCCGGCAGAATACGGTTGCCCCAATCACCAGATAGTACGACAGTTTGCCGCTCGTTAAATTCGACATTTGGCAAAAAACTCGCTGTAAGCGGCGTGACGATTTCCCCGGTGTTAAGCAACACCTCGAAATCCTCCGGTTTGACAGTATCACCCAGTACAGGGTGGCTGAAGACGACTGGAATTGTGTCCAATAGTGAGGCCGCGACCCCGTATATTAACTGAAAACCGGCGTCACCCGCAGCGGAATAATAAGCGCGCGCAGCGGCACCCAATGCCGGATCAATTAACTGCCAAGCGACGCCGTATTGGTAAGCTACGGATTGTGCAGCTGCGTCAGTACCTGCTAATCCCGGAACAGCCATGTAGCCGTCGAACCCATAATTTGCCGTAATAATCTTGGGCTGATCGACAAAAAAATCGGCGGATAGTGTCAAGTTAACATTCAGACTATCAGAAGTTGGCATGATGCCAGCCTCTATAACATTCACATATTCTATCAACGGCAGAGAAAGCGGCGTATAGATAACGGACATTTAATTAATTGCTCCTTTGAATGCATGCACTCAGAAAATAACTCTGCGGCTTGCTATTATGAAGGTTGATGTTGTTGCAATTGGGTTCGATGCATACCTCTATTTCTCATATACTGTCCGTCGTCAAATCGTTTGAGACTGATTTGCGGCTTGGCTAACGGAGTATCTGGCCCATCTGCGGTTAAGGTTATGCTGCGTTTTGGTGATGCATTAAGCGGTGGTGCTGGATAGTCCTGCGCTTGATGTATCACCAACACGCGGCCTAACCTTAACCGCAGATGGGCCAGATACGCCGTTACACAGCACGCCAATCAGTCTCAAATCATTTGACGACGGACAGTGGCTCACGCCATGTGCCGCAGCACGAGACGCCAACGCGCCGACGCGGCAGATAGCCAAAATTCCGCACCCTGCGGTTTACCGAAACAACTTGGGCCACAGCCGATATGGGAAGCTTTCGGCTAGCAGGTTCGAGTAATCCGTCCTTAGCGTTGACAGTCACGCTAATTGTCCCATAGCCTCCTTGAAAGCGCTTTCTTTTTGGCGCAAGCTCAAGCGACAGTGCACAAAGCACACGCCTGCTGAAGGAGGAAACAGGAATGGGCGCACAGCCCCTAACCCTGCGCGGGGCCCTGCGGTCCGGCGCATGCGCGCGGAATTGCGGCTCGTGAACGCGCTGCACCGCCTCAAAGACCGCATCGCCATCGTTGGCGTCGGCAACACTGCCTACGGTAACTTCCCCGATATTGACGACTACGGCCTCGGCGCCCGCGCCTTCCGCAGCGCGATTGAGGATTGTGGCCTCGACAAGAATAAGATCGACGGCCTGCTCACCTGCCGCGTGCCATATTATGCGCGCATGGGTGAGATTCTTGGGCTCAATCCGCGCTGGACAATCCAACTGCCGCCGCACGGACGCATGTCCGGCATGGCAATCATTGAGGCTGCGGCGGCGCTAGATGCCGGGCTTTGCGATTATGCGGCCCTGATCTACGCGAATATCGGCCGCTCCCGCCGGGTGAATTACGGTGGCGACGAAAGCCCGGGCGTGTGGGACCCGTGGGGTTTCACCTCCCCAGGTGCTGCACATGCGCTGATGTTCCAGCGGCACCGCGCGCTCTATGGCACAACGACGCGCCAATTGGCCGAGGTTTCTGTGGCGTTTCGCCATCACGCCTGCCTCAACCCTTCTGCCGTGATGAAGCAGCCCATCACCATTGATGACCATGAAGCCGCCCGCTTCATCACCGAACCACTCCGCCTGCTCGATTACTGCCTGATCAATGACGGCGCCGTCTGCATCATCATGACCACGAAAGAACGCGCGCGGGATCTCAAGAAGCGCCCTGTGATGATCTCCGGTATCGGCGCGCGGGAAGCCTATAGCACGGCCTCCATCTCCAACTTTGATCTTAATTTCTGGTACGATGAGATGCGGGACGTCGCCGACCAAGCATATGGCATGGCGGGCGTCGGGCCTTCCGATGTTGATGCGCTGATGTGCTACGACAATTTCAGCCCAACGGTATTGTTCAGCCTTGAAGGCCTTGGCTTCTGCAAGCAAGGCGAGGCGGGCTCCTTTGTCGAGGGTGGTGCGCTGAAGCTCGGTGGCCGACTGCCCACCAACACCGATGGCGGGCACCTATCGAATTCCTACATGCAGGGCTGGGCGCTCAACATCGAGGCGGTGCGCCAAATCCGCGGTGAATGCGGCGCGCGCCAGGTACAGGATGCACAGGTGGTACAGTATTGCGGCGCCACGCCGTGCTCACGCTCCATCATCTATACGCCGGGTTGAGGAAGGATTCCATGCAGCCAGCAACCCCCGCCAAGCCCCGTCCGCGGATTGACACTGTCAGCCGCGGCTTCTGGGACAATGCCCGCGACGGCCGCCTTTCTGTGCAGCGCTGCGACGACTGCTCGGACATTCATTTCCCCGGATCGCCGGTCTGCCCGAAATGCCTTTCAGAGAAGCAATCCTGGCTCCCGGTCTCCGGCCGCGGGACCGTGCTCTCCTGGGTGCGTTTCCACCGCGCCTATTGGGACGGTTTTCGCGCGGACCTTCCCTATCTGGTCGCTCTCGTGGGCCTTGAGGAGGGGCCGATGTTGATGAGCAGCATTATTGATGCCCCTGCCGAAGGGCCAGAGATCGGCGCATCCGTCACGGCTGTCTTCGAGCAAGTGGATGACCAGCTGACGCTGCCGAAGTTCCGGATCGGCGCATGAACAAAACCTCGGCCGGGACCGAGGCTTTCCACGGAAGGAAAAACAAGATGATGCGTATCTTGAGGGTAGCAACCTTGTCGCTGGCCATGATGGGACCGTTGGTCGCGTCAGCTCAGACGCAGCCGCCGGCGGCAACCCGCGCGAATACCTTGCGGGTGGTCGTGCATGCCAACCTGCAGATCCTCGACCCGGTTTGGACCACGGCCTTCATCTCCGGCCGTCACGGCTACCTGATTTACGATACGCTCTATGCGATGAACTCGCGTTTCGAACCCCTGCCGCAAATGGCGCAGGGGCACGAGATTCTGGAAGGCGGCCTGCTCTATCGCATCCGGCTGCGCGAAGGCCTGCGTTTCCACGACGGCAGCGCTGTCCGGGCGCAGGATGTTGTCGCATCGCTACGTCGTTGGATGAGCCGCGACGTCATGGGCCAGCAGATGGCCGCCGTGACCGACACAATTACTGCGGTGAATGACCAGACCTTCGAGATCCGCCTCAAAGAACGCTGGGGCATGGTGCTCGACGCGCTGGCGAAGCCGTCCAACCCGCCCTTCATTATGCCGGAACGCATCGCGCAGACGCCCGCCACCACGCAAGTGACCGAAACGATCGGTTCGGGCCCCTTTATCTTCGTGCGCGACGAATGGCGCCCGGGTAACCGCGTCGTCTATCGGCGCAACCCAGACTATGCGCCACGCTCCGAACCGGCGGACTACCTCTCCGGTGGCAAGCGCGCCCTCGTTGAACGTGTCGAGTGGCTCTATATGCCGGATCACAATACGGCGCTCGCCGCGCTGAACGCGGGCGAGATTGACTATTTTGAGGCGCCGCCGCTGGACTTCATCAACGTCCTCGCGCGCAACCGCAATATCCGTATCGTCAATATTGACGCAATCGGAACGTCGGGCCTCATCCGTCCAAACCACCTCTACCCGCCCTTCAACGACCCCCGTGCACGCCAGGCACTCGCGCATCTCGTACGCCAGGAAGACTATATGCGCGTGGTGGTGGGTAACCCGCAGCTTTACAGGCCTTTCTGCGGCTCCTTCTTCATGTGTGGTTCTGCGAACGGGACCGAGGTCGGCAGCGAGCCCTTCCGGGAGCCCAACGTAGAACGTGCCCGCCAGCTGCTGCGCGAGGCGGGCTATAATGGCGAGCCTATCGTCGTGCTGCAGCCGACCGATCGCGCCCAGTACAATGCGGCGACCATGGTACTGATCCAGGCGCTGCGCCGCGCGGGTGTCAACGTTGATGTGCAGTCGATGGACTGGAGCACGCTGCTGTCGCGCCGCGCCAACCGCAATGACCCATACCAGGGCGGCTACCATCTGTTCGTGACGACGCACGGGGGGCCCACCACGGCGCTGCCGCCTTCTAACACTTGGTTCAATACGCGTTGTGAGCGTGCCAATCCGGGCTGGGCCTGCGATGCGGAACTGGACCGGATGGTCGGCGAATGGGCGCGGGAAGCGAGCCCAGAGGCCCGCGCCCCGATCCTGGAGCGCATCCATCGCCGCGCCTGGGAAGTGATTCCGTATGTTCCTTATGGTCAGTACACACAGCCGGTGGCCGTTCGTTCGAATGTGCACGGCGTTCTGGAGGCCGGGATCCCGGTCTACTGGAACATCGAAAAGCGATGACCTGACGGAAGCCGGTCATGTGGTACTACGTCACCAAGCGGATCCTCGCGACCCTGCCCGTCATGGGCGTGGTCGCGGTCATTGTATTCCTGCTGCTCAGATTGAGCCCGGGCGACCCGGCGGCGATCATCGCCGGGGATGACGCAACAAGCGAAGACATTGCGAAAATCCGGGAACATCTCGGCCTGGACCGTCCTTTGCTGACGCAATTCGTGCGGTGGTTGGGGCAGCTCGCGACCGGTGACTTCGGCAATTCCATCTATCTTGAACGGCCCGTGCTCGGCCTGATCATGGAGAGGGTGGAGCCGACCTTGGCCCTTTCCGTGACGACCATCATCTTCGCTGTCGTGCTGGCAGTGCCCATCGGCGTCCTGGCCGCTTGGCGCGCCGGCACCTGGATCGACCAGACCATCATGGCGCTGTCGGTCCTGGCCTTCTCCGTGCCGGTTTTCTTGATCGGCTATGGGCTGGTGATCGGCTTCTCCCTGACACTGGAATTGCTACCGGTGCAGGGCTTCGTGAGTCTCGCCGAGGACCCGGGCGCGTTCTTCCGCCACCTCGTGCTGCCGACCGTGGCGCTTGGCCTGGTCTATACCGCGCTCATTGCCCGCATCACGCGCGCCACCATGCTTGAGACCCTCAACGAGGACTTCATCCGCACCGCCCGCGCCAAGGGCCTGGGCGAGCCGAGGGTGCTGATCCTGCACGCTCTGAAGAACGCCTCGGTGCCGATTGTCACCACCATCGGCACCGGGCTTGCGCTGCTGATCGGCGGCGTCGTCGTCACGGAAAGCGTCTTCGCCGTGCCCGGCATCGGCCGCCTCACCATTGATGCCGTGATGCAGCGGGATTATCCGGTGATCCAGGGTGTGATCCTGGTCGTCGCCGGCGTTTACGTTCTTGTGAACCTTCTGATTGACCTGACCTATTCCTTGCTTGATCCGAGGATCCGCTACTGATGGCCAGCACCGACATCACTGCCGCAGCTGCCATCGTCCCGCGGTCGCGCAGCGCGACGGGACTGATGCGTCGTGCTGCCCGGCGCCCGCTACCTGTATTGGGCAGCGCCCTCCTGATTGTCCTGATACTCTCTGCGCTGCTGGCGCCGTGGCTCACGCCATATGACCCGTTCGAGATGAATGTGGTGGACCGGCTGCTGCCTCCGAATGAGACCTATTGGTTCGGCACGGACGCCTATGGCCGCGACATCTTCACCCGTACGCTCTACGGGGGGCGCGTATCGCTCGTGATCGGCGCGGCGGTCGCCGTTGCCTCCACCGTGGTCGGTCTCCTGATCGGCGTGATAGCGGGTTACTTCCGCACGGCCGACGCCATACTGATGCGGGTCATGGACGGTCTGATGGCCATTCCCGGCATTCTGCTCGCCATCGCGCTCATGTCACTCACGCGCGCCAGTGTCTGGATCGTCATCATGGCCATCACCATTCCGGAGGTGCCGCGCGTCGCGCGCCTGGTACGCTCGGTGGTGCTCTCAGTGCGCGAGCAGGTCTATATCCAGGCAGCGAGTGCCGTGGGTACGCGGTTTCCGCGGCTCATGCTGCGCCACATACTGCCCAACACCTTTGCGCCGCTAATCGTACAAGCGACATACATCGCCGCCTCCGCCGTGCTGGTCGAGAGCTACCTCAGCTTCCTGGGCGTCGGAACCCCGCCGGAGATTCCGTCCTGGGGCAACATCATTGCAGAAGGTCGGCTCTATGTGCAGATCGCCTTCTGGAACATCTTGTTCCCAAGCGTCTTCCTTGCGGTGATGGTGCTGTCCATCAACATTCTTGGCGACGGGCTACGCGACATGCTCGACCCCCGCCTGGCGCGGAGGATCTGATGGCCTCCGATCCCGTCCTGCGCGTCGAGGGGCTGCGCACTGAATTCGCGACCGGCGACGGTCCACCGGCGGTCGCAGTCAACGACCTCTCCTTCGAGGTAAACCGCGGCGAGACGCTCTGCATCGTGGGCGAGTCCGGGTGCGGCAAAAGCCTGACGGCGCTGTCCGTCCTGCGCCTACTGCCGCGGCCTTATGGGCGGATCGGTGCTGGTCGCGTGTTGCTTGAAGGCAGGGACCTTGTGCAGGTGTCTGACCCCGAAATCCGCGAAGTCCGGGGCCGCGCTGTCTCGATGATTTTCCAGGAACCGATGACAAGCCTGAATCCAGTGCTGAACATCGGCCGCCAGATCGCGGAGACGGTGATGGTGCATGAGGGCCTGCCCTGGCAAGCCTGCACCGACCGCGCACTCGAAATGCTGCGCCAGGTGCGGATCCCTGAACCTGAACGTCGCCTGCACGAGTATCCGCATCAATTATCCGGCGGCATGCGCCAGCGCGTCATGATCGCCATGGCGCTGGCCTGCCGCCCACGCGTGCTGCTTGCCGACGAACCGACCACGGCGCTTGATGTCACTATCCAGGCGCAGATCCTCGATCTGATCCGCGATCTGCAGCGTGAGACAGGTACAGCCGTCCTGCTCATCACTCATGACCTGGGCGTAGTCGCGGAAATGGCCGACCGCGTGCTGGTGATGTACGCGGGAAGCAAGGTGGAGGAAGGCACCGCAGCGGAAATCTTCGACGCACCCACCCACCCCTATACGCGCGGCCTGATGGGTGCGATGCCGCATCTAGGGGGTGCCCATGGCGGGCGACTGGCCGAAATTCCTGGCGTGGTGCCGGCACTGAATGCACGGCCTAAGGGTTGTAGTTTCGCTCCCCGCTGTAGCCTCGCGACATCGCGCTGCCACGTTGAAGCGCCGCCGCTGCGGAGTTTTGCAGGTAGCCACACCGTCGCCTGCTGGGAAGTTGGTCAAGGAGCTGCAGCATGAACGCGCAGATCCCGGTTCTGGAGGTCCGCGACCTTGTCAAGCATTACAGCGTGGGTGGCGGCTTCTTTGGCCGCGGCCGCAAGCAGCTTCGCGCGGTGGATGGTGTTTCTTTCAGTATCGGGCAGGGGGAAACGCTTGGCCTGGTGGGGGAGAGCGGCTGCGGGAAGTCCACCGTCGGCAAGGCGGTACTGCGCCTGGTGGAACCGACCTCTGGCCAAGTCACCTTGGAGGGTGAGGACATTACGAGTCTCGGCAGCGCCGCCCTGCTTGACCGGCGCAAGCGGATGCAGGTCATCTTCCAGGATCCCTATTCCTCGTTGAACCCCCGCATGACGGCGGGTGAAATCGTGCAAGAACCGCTGATCAACTTCGGCATCGGCTCGCGCGCTGAACAACGAGATCGCGTCGCCTTGCTTTTCGCCCGCGTGGGGTTGCGTCCGGACCAACGCGCCAATTATCCGCATGAATTCTCCGGCGGGCAGCGGCAAAGGCTGGGCATCGCGCGGGCGCTCGCGCTCGGCCCCAGCGTGATCATCGGGGATGAGCCGGTCTCTGCGCTCGATGTCTCGGTGCAGGCACAGGTCATCAACCTGATGATGGACCTGCAGCAGGAATTCGGGTTGAGCTACCTTTTCGTCGCGCATGATCTTGGCGTGGTCGAACACATCAGCCACCGCGTCGCAGTGATGTATCTTGGCAAGATCGTTGAGATCGCCGCGCGGGCGGCCTTGTTCGAAACGCCAAGGCACCCTTACACCGAAGCGCTACTGGCCGCCGTGCCGGTCTCCCACCCGCGCGCACGGCGAGCGCGCACCGTTCTGACGGGGGACGTGCCAAGCCCGATCAACCCACCCCCAGGGTGCCGCTTCCATACGCGATGCCCGATCGCGGTCGCGCGCTGCCGGCAGGAGGAACCGCCGCTGGTGGTGGACGCGTCAGGCCACGGCGTCGCCTGTCACCTTCGCGCCACAACCCTGTAGGACCCTTGCCGAGCACATGACGAATAAGGCAAGCGCGCCTCCGCTGGGGGGCAAGAGACGCAGGAAAATCGGCGCCCCGAAGGTGCGGCTGGAAGAAGTGGCGCAGGAGGCAGGCGTCTCTGCCGCCACCGCGTCGCGCGTGCTGAACAACCCCTCGCTGGTCACGAAGGACCTGCGGGACAAGGTGCTAAAGGCGACGTCAAAGCTGGGTTACGTTGCGGATGGTGCTGCAAGGGCGCTCGCGTCACGCCGATCGCGCGTTTTGGGCGCGGTGGTGCCCAATCTTTCGAACACGATCTTTTCCGACATGATCGAGGGCTTTCAGCAGCGGCTAGAACCGCAGGGCTACACGATGCTGCTGGCCACCTTCAACTATGATGAGGCGGCGGAATGCCGCAGCGTCCGCACCATGATCGAACGCGGCGTGGATGGGCTGGTGCTGGTCGGCGTGACCCATAGCAAGGAACTGGAACTGCTGCTGAAGAGCTCCGGCATTCCCTTCGTCCAGACCTGGGCGCCGGCAAGGGCCAGCGGGCACCCAACCATTGGCTATGACAACGCGACCGCCGCGCGGCTGCTGGTGGATCATCTCGTCGGGCTAGGACATCGCGACATCGGGGTTGTGGCAGGGCTTACCCAGCACAATGACCGCGTGCGGGCGCGCATCGCTGGCCTGCGCGCGGCGATGCGCCGCCACCGCATTCCCCTACCGGCAGACCGCATCGTCCAGACCGAGTATCGCATCGCGAAGGTGCGCGAGGCTTTCCGTGTAGTGCAGCGAAAGGGCGAGTTACCGACAGCGCTGATCGCCAACAACGACATCGTAGCGCTCGGCCTGCTGCTGGAAGCGCAGGCGCAGGGTATCCGTGTGCCGGCGCAGCTTTCGATCGTGGGCGTCGGCGATCTTGAGATCGTGACCCACATGAAGCCGCCGCTGACGACCGTGCGTTCGCCGAAGCACACGATCGGCGCCATGGCAGCCGATTACCTGCTTGCCCGCATCAGCGGGCACGACTTCGCCATACCCGAAGAACTCCCACTTGAACTCGTGGTGCGGGGGTCCACCGCCCCGCCACGCATGACCCGCCGCAAGGACACTTCAGCATGACGACTGCGCCGAGCATCCTGCCCATCACGCGCGACAAGGCCGGGCACCTGCCGGGCATGCTGGAGGGGCTGCGTGTTGTGGAACTGGCTGACGAGACAGCCGAATATGTTGGCATGACGCTCGCCGGCCTCGGCGCTGAGGTCATCAAGGTTGAACCCCCGCAGGGCGCTTCCACGCGCGCCATCGGACCCTTCCTGGATGATGAACCCGGCCCCGAGCGTTCGCTGCATTTCTGGGGCTATAATCGGGGCAAGCGGTCCGTCGTGCTCGACCTCGACACGTTGGAAGGCCAGGAGAAATTCCGACAGCTTCTTGCCTCCGCCGATATTTACCTCGATGCGAGCGAGGGTAAGGCGGCATCTGCGCTGGGTGTTGCCGCGCGTGACATCGCTGCGCAGTTCGCCGGCCTGATCGCCGCGCGCATGTCGCCCTTCGGCGACGAAGGGCCCTGGAAGGATCACAAGGCATCAGACCTGATCCACCTAGCGCTGGGCGGGATCATGATGAATTGCGGCTACGACCCGGATCCGTCGAAGCATTACGACCTGCCACCGATCGCGCCGCAGCTTTGGCATGCCTACCACATCGCCGGCGACCAGATGGTTGTGGGCATCCTTGCCGCGTTGATCCATCGCCTGCACACGGGCGAAGGCCAGGACCTGTGCGTGGCGATCCACGAAGCAGTCTCGAAGAATACCGAACTTGATGTGATGTCCTGGGTAATGCGGCGCGCCCCGCTATTCCGCCAGACCTGCCGGCACGCAATCGAAAAGCCTACGCATGTGCCGAGCATCGGCCATACCAAGGATGGGCGCTGGTACATCGCCGCCGGTGTGTCGGTACGCGACCAGACAAGCCTTGTGCCCTTCCTATCCGGCTACAGCATGGCGGCGGACCTGCAGGCACCGGGCGGTGGTGCGGACACCAAGGCGCGCAACGTTCCTGGCTCGGGTGCGGACGACGAGACGAAGTCTCATGTGCTTGAGATCGTGCAGCGCTTCATCCGGTCGTTCCGCTACGAAACAATGCCATGGCGGGAAGCACAGGCGGCAGGGCTGCTTTGGTCGCCGCTGCGCAAGCCGCACGAAAACGTACTCGATGCGCATTGGCAGGCGCGCGGCACCTTTGCCGAGGTGGAGCATCCAGAGCATGGGCGCGCCTACCATTATCCGGTCAGCCGATGGCTCTCCTCCGAAACAGTGTGGAAATCGGGTCGCCGCGCCCCGCTGTTGGGTGAGGATACAGCAGCCGTGCTTGGCGCGCTGGCGCCGCGAAAGCCGCTGACGCAGCCGGCAAGGCCGCGCAGTGATGCACCGCTGCGGCTTTCCCCGCACGAAAAGCCGTTTCCCTTGCAGGGCGTGCGGATCTTCGATTTCTCCTGGTTCCTTGCCTCGGCGGGCGGTACACGCTTCGCTGCTGCGCTGGGCGCGGATGTGATCAAGGTCGAATGGAAGGACAATCCCGACACGCGCCTTGCGGCCATGTCGCCCGTTGGCGGGCGTGCAGCGCGTGAGGCTGCGACCGCGCCGCTCAAGGGTGTCACTGATTCCGACATGGGCGGGCAGTTCAACAACAAGAATTCAGGCAAGAGCGGCATTTCGCTCAATATCCGCCATCCCAAGGGCATGGAGATTGCGCGCCGCCTGATTGCCATGTCGGATGTGGTGGCGGAGGGCTTCTCCCCCGGTGTACTGCAGCGGCTCGGCCTTGGCTATGATGTGCTGCGCGCATTGCGATCCGACATCATCTATGTGCAGCAATCCGGCATGGGCGGCATCGGCACCTATGGGCGTTTCCGTACCATCGGCCCTGTCGCCGCAGCCTTCGCCGGCACTTCGGAGATGTCGGGGCTGCCCGAACCAGCCATGCCTGCGGGCTGGGGTTATTCCTTCCTTGACTGGATCGGCGCCTATAGCTTTGCGACAGCGATCATCGGTGCGCTTTATCATCGCGACCGCACCGGCCAGGGCCAGTGGATTGACAGTTCGCAGTGCGAATCAGGCATTTTCCTGAAGCCGGTGCCGATCCTTGATTGGTCCGCGAATGGGCGGAGCTGGAGCCGCATCGGCAACCGTTCCCCCTATAAGCCGGCTGCGCCGCATGGCGCCTACCGTTGCGCCGGCCAGGATCGCTGGATTGCCATCGCCGCCTTCGACGACGCCCAATGGCAGGCACTTATTCGCTTGGCGGATCGCCCAGCCTGGCGGGCTGACCCGCGCTTTGCGACGCTGGAGAGCCGCCTGCTGCATCAGGACGCGCTGGATGCTGCCGTGACAGAATGGACGCAGGACCAGAACGCTTATGCCTGCATGGCGGCGCTGCAGGCGGCCGGCGTGCCGGCGGGCGTCTGCCAGACGGCAGAGGACCGGTGCGACAATGACCCGCAACTCCCCACACTATCCTGGCTCACGGAAGTAACCGGCACCAAGATTGGCCGCTGGCCGGTAACCGAAATTCCAACGAAGCTTTCTGCCACACCGCCCTATAGCGGCGGCATCATCGACCGCGGCGCGCCTGGCTATGGCGAGGATAATGCCCGCATCCTGGGTGAGCTGCTCGGTTATTCTTCCGCGCAAGTCGCGGCGCTGGCCGAAGAAGGGGTGATTTGAGGCCGTGATGCAGGGCCCTGCATGGGAACAGGATATCGTCTTCATCGGCGATATCCATCGTCAGTGGCGGCATGTCGCGCAGGGCCTTGCTAAGGCCAAGCGGCGGCCCCGCGTGGCGGTACTGCTCGGGGACATGGAGTGCGACCAACCGCTTGATATTGCCGCCGCGCCGCTGCTCGATGCCGGGATCGAGGTGCACTGGATCTGGGGTAACCATGATTATGATGGCGGGCCCGAAATGTGGACCAACCTGGTTGATGCGGGCCGCAATCCGCGTACCCGACAGGGAGAACTCAATGCGCGCGTCACCGACATTGGCGGGCTTCGTATCGCGGGGCTGGGCGGCACCTTTCGTCGGCGCGTTTGGGAACCGCCGGGGGCCCCAAGGTTGCGCTCACGCGACGAGCTGCCGGCCGACATGGCCAGCCTTGGCCCTGACTGGAATGAGGAGCAACGCCGCTCGATGGCCGATGCGCTCGCCGCAATGGCGATCTGGCCCGAGGATGTTGAGGCGCTGTCCGCCCTGCGTGCCGACGTGCTGGTGACGCATGAGGCACCATCAAGCCATCCACAGGGTGTTTCGACGCTCGACGAGTTGGCGCGACGGATGGACGCGCGCCTCGTCATCCATGGGCACCACCATGTCTGCTACCGCGCTTGTGCTGAAGACGGGCTGCAAGTGCAGGGCGTCGGCGCTGGCTGGGGCGTAGGGCTTGATGGCCGGCTTTGGTGGCCGGGTGAACCTGATCGCTGGCTGGGCCAAGCGCCCGCCGGCTGGTCGCATCTTTGAGGATATGTCCCATGCGAATCACCGACCTGGCCGGTAAGGCGGTTCTCATCACCGGTGCGTCCACCGGTATCGGGGCTGCGGTGGCCAAGGGCTTCGCCGCGCAGGGCGCGCGCGTCGCGGTGCATTACAATTCCAGCGAAGCCCCGGCGTTACAGGTTCTGGAGGAGATCCGCGCCGCCGGCGGTGACGCCATCGCGCTCAGGGCCGATGTCCGTTCCGTTGATGCTTGCCGAACCCTGGTAGCTGAGGCGCAACAGCGCCTCGGGGCGCTCGATGTGCTGGTGAACAATGCCGGTGGCGTAGTGAAGCGGCACCCGCTGCATGAGATTGATGACGCGCTCTACGACGATATCGTTAACCTGAATGCACGTTCAGTCTTCGCCTGTTCCCGCGCTGCGGTGCCGATCATGCAGGCGCAGGGCAGCGGCGCGATCATTTCCACCACATCGGTCGCGGCGCGTACCGGTGGGGGCAGCAAGTCCACGCTCTATGCCGCTTCAAAGGCATTCGTCTCGACCTTTACACGCGGATTGGCGAAGGAGGTTGCGCGCCACGGCATTCGCGTGAACGCTATTGCCCCCGGTGTGATCGGCAAGCCCGACAAGTCGAAGACGACGCCGAACCATCAGCTTGAGGCGTCGATCAAGCTCACGCCCATGCGGCGGATCGGTACCGTCGAAGAATGCGTTGGGGCCTATCTTTTCCTGGCATCCCCGGAGATGGCCGGGTTCATCACCGGACAGGTGATCGAGGTGAACGGCGGACTTCACATGCCCTGACCGCGGCCAGTCGCGGCTCGGCAATGTAAATTTGCAGATTGTGCGGTGTGACGTGCTCCCCTGAATGTATCCACTCAGACGAAGACTTCTCTTGTCCTTGCCCCTTCAAGTTGGTCCATGTTTTGATTCCGAAAGGCTGACTTTCTGATGCGCCGATTTCGGAAGGCCTAGTCCGACCTCAATGCAGGCCGGGCCTATTTTCCAGCCCCCACCACCCCTCCCCCCTCCCTTTAGCTCCCGGAAAAGGCGCTACGGCGCTACGCTTTAGGCTTGGCTTTCAGGTTCGCCGCTGGGCTGGCATGGGCACGCTGAAGGGATCGAGAACCCATCCGTAGCGGCGTAGCGGCATTATCGGGAGAAGAAGGCATGCCCAACCAGCATGTGGCTGCCCCCCCCAAACCGCCCGGTGAGATTGCTGATGAGAAGGTGAAGAGGAACGCTCACTTCCTCAACTTGCCCCCTTCAGTAGCAGGCTTAGCGGGAGTCCGTGGTGTACGCGCACCAAGCGCAGGACCATCCAGCACCGCCGCCTGATGCATCACCAAAACGCGGCATAACCTATCCAGCAGATGCGCCAGATGCTTCGGTACACAGCACGCCAATCGGTCTCAAATCATTTGACGACGGACACCTTCGGCCGCCTGAAGGACTGGCGACGCATCGCAACCCGATACGACCGCTGTGCCCACACCTGCTTCTCGGCCATCTGCATCGCGGCTACCGCCATCTTCTGGTTGGGAGAATGAGTCCTGAACCTAGCGCGGGGGCCAGGTGAGATGGCACGGAGTCGTCATTGGGGTGAGGATTGCCCAGGGATTTGGCGTCAGGTTGAGCGCGCTGTGGTAAAAGAATCCGATATGGCCAAGACCTGCCAGCCGGTTCTGGTCCCACAGGTGCCGAGGCCGGAGCCGCGGCAGAAGAACCTCAAATTAGGCGTGCGCGTAATTTTGTGACTAGGATTTCTGCCAAGATAACGATGCCAAGGATAGCGAGCAAAATCGTTGCCACGCGATCCCATTGAAAAAAATTGATCGCATCATCCAGCACCACGCCAATCCCGCCAGCCCCTACCAGCCCCAGAACCGCGCTTTCGCGGATATTGATATCCCATCGAAATAGCGCCACCCCCCAAAAGGCAGGCGATATTTGCGGCCACACACCTTTGAGAATGACATGACTGTCCGGCGCGCCGGTAGCGCGCAATGCCTCCTGTGGGCCGGGGGAGATTTCTTCCAGTGCTTCGGCCAGCAACTTGCCAACAAAACCAATACTACGAAAGGCAATGGCGAAAGTGCCAGCCGCCGCGCCAGGGCCAAAAATCGCCACAAAAATCAATGCCCAGACAAGAGAATTTACGGAACGGGACGTCACTAGAGCCAATTGCGCCAAAGTATTCAGCCACGCATAGGGGCAGATATTGCGCGCTGCCATCAGCGCAAGAGGCACGGCGAAGATGAAGGAAAAAAGCGTACCCAGGCTTGCGATATGCAGCGTCTCAACCAGCGCTTCATGCACGGCCGGGTGGTAATGGCCCAAATGAGGCGGCCACATGCGCGCTAGCAGATCCAGCATTTGTTCCGGCGCATCGGCCAGGAATTCCGGGATGATTTCAATGCCGCGCAGCGCCCAGATAAGGGCGAGTACAATGATGAAATAAGCGGCCCATCGGCCGATACGCTCGGCCGGCGTAAAGCGCTGCCATTCCCGCATCAACGCATTCATCTGAGCAGCGCCCGAATGCGGCTGGAAATGACTTCTGCCACAAAGATCAGCGCAATTATGGCAAGCAGAATGGCCGCGACGAAATCATAGTCAAAGCGCTTGAAGGCGGCGAAGAGTGTACCGCCAATGCCGCCCGCGCCGACAATGCCGACCAAGGTGGAATTGCGCAAATTGGAATCCAATTGATAGAGCGAAAACCCAACGAAGCGTGACGCCACCTGCGGCAGCACGCCATAGATCAGAACCGCACCAAGCCCCGCCCCTGTGGCGCGGATGGCTTCCACCTGCTTCATCGAGATTTCTTCGATGGCTTCCGCGAATAATTTGGCAATGAAACCCATGGAAGCAATGGTAAGTGCGGCAACGCCAGCCAAAGCACCGAAACCGATAGCTTTCACAAAAAGGATCGCAACAATCACATAATGCAGGCTGCGGCAAAAGGCGATGAAGCCGCGCGTGACAAGGGCAAGTGGCCAGGGCGCGAGATTACGCGCCGCCATCAGGCCCAGCGGCAGTGCCAGCAAAATGCCAAGCGCTGAGGCAATCACTGCGATTTGTAGGCTTTCCAGCAAACCTTCCAGCAGCAATTCCCACCGTGTGAAATTGGGCGGCCACATGCGGCCCAGAAACCGCCCGGCTTCGCCCATGCCAACCGCCAGCCGGCCCGCGGTGATATCAAGCTGCGCAAAGGCATAGGCGGCATAAACCGCGAGCGCCACAAACGCGGTGCGCGCCCCCCAATTGGGCGGGAAGGCACGCAGGCGAAGGCCGCTTACCGTCACAGCCAATCCTCACCGCCATAAATCTGGCGCAGATGGGAAGCTTCCAGATGTTCCGGCGGGCCATCAAACACGATCTCTCCACCCGCCATGCCGATGATGCGTTGCGCGAAGCGGCGCGCCAAATCCACATTATGGATATTCACAATCAGCGGCACGCGGGCCGAGGTGGAAAGCCCCGTCATCAATTCCATGATCTCAATCGCCGTGCGCGGGTCAAGCGAGGAGGTAGGTTCATCGGCCAGCAGCAATTCAGGGCGCTGCATCAAGGCGCGCGCAATGCCCACACGCTGACGCTGGCCGCCGGAAAGCGCATCCGCGCGGCGTGTAGCTTGTTCGGGCAGGCCCACCGCTTCCAGCAATTCAAAGGCGCGGGCGATATCTTCTTCGGCATAACGGCGCAGCCAGGCGCGCCAGAAGGAAACATAACCAAGCCTGCCGGACAGCACATTTTCCATCACGGAAAGCCGTTCGACCAAATTATATTCTTGGAACACCATGCCAATGCGCCGCCGCGCCATGCGCAACGCATGGCCCTTCAGCGGGACCAGATCCTCACCATTCAGGCGGATTTCACCCTGCGTTGGTTCCACCAACCGATTAATGCAACGCAGCAGCGTGGATTTGCCCGTACCGGAAGGGCCGATCACGGCGGTGATGCCCTGGGCTTCAATGGTCAGTTTGATCCCGCGCAAGACAGGCTTGCCCGGGACATATTCCTTAACCAGATCACGAATGACCAAGCCCTGCATCACCGCCCCATCGCTCACTGCGGCCGCGCCGGCGCTTGTTGTTGTTGCTGCTGCTGGCGTTGCTGATTGCGGCGTTGTTCCGCTTCCAATTCACGTCGGCTTTCAGCGTCAAACGCTGCGCGGTTGTAAGGCGCGCTCACCGCATCTGCCACGGCGCGCACCGGCGCCCATTCCTGCGCATAAGTTGCGGGCCAGAAGCGATCATTGCCGCCCATATCGCGCTGTAGCGCTTCTGGGAAACGATAATCAAAGAAGCATTTGCGGATGCGTTCAGCCAATTCCGGCTTCAAATCATGCGCGAGCGCAAAGGAAGATGTCGGGAAAGGATCGGATTGCCAGATGATACGGAAATTATCCCGCCGCACCTGCCCGCGCGCCACCATGCGATTAAACACATCGGAAGCGACCGGTGCAGCATCATAATCCCCGGCATTCACGCCCATAACGCTGCGATCATGCCCGCCGGAATAGACAACGCGGTAATCCGTATCGGGCGCCAAACCAAGCCCCGGGAAGAAGGCGCGCGGCGCCAGATTGCCGGAATTGGAGGTGGCGGAGGTATGCGCCACGCGCTTGCCCTTCAGATCAGCCAGTGTCTGGAACGGGCTATCGGCGCGCACCAATGTTAACACGCGATAGCTTTCAAAAGATTGCGGATTACCCTTGATGGCGAAAGGAACGGCGCCGGCCAAATTGACGGCGAAGGCGGTGGGCCCGGTTGAGAAACCGCCGATATGCAAACGGCCAGACCGCATGGCTTCAACCTGCGCGGCATTGCTCGTGACCTGGAAATACACCACGCGGCGACCAACGCATTGGCCGAGATAGTCCAATAGCGGGCGGAATTGTGTGGCGTAAAGCGCCGGGTCTTCAACCGGGGTATAGGCGAAAACCAGCGTGGAAGGATCGCGTTGTCGTGCGGTATCGGTTGGCACATCCGCCACCATATCGCGATTGGCATCGCAATAGGCATCATCCAACGAACCCCGAAACGAACAGGCGGCCTGGGATGAGGCCTCCGGCGCCGCGAAGGCAAGTAATGCCGCCATCATGCCGATGGCGCCGAGTTGTTTCCTGAACATGATTGGCTCCCTTCTTTCTGATCACATGCTTTGCGTTGGCAGATGTGGCGTAGCAGGCCGCGCCATGCAAGCGCCAGCCTATGGCCTTACCAGCACCACCCCTTCCGGGTCGAAATTCACAAACACCGCGCTGCCCGGTTGGCGCCGCCGCAGGCGTTCCGGCAAAATCGCGAATAATTCGCCAAGCGGTGTCGCCAGCAGATATTCGCTATGCGACCCCATATAGGTTGCGCGCATCACCTGGCCGGCAATGCCGGGGCCTGTATCGGCAAGCCGTATCGCTTCCGGGCGTATCACCATATCAGCGGGCCCTGGTGCCATGCCGCGATGTGTCAATTCCAGCAGCACGCCATCCAGCGCAACGCGCGCGTGATCGCCGCTGATGCTTTCAATGGCGCCGCGCACGTGATTGGCCTCCCCCATGAAGGTCGCGACAAAGACATTCTCGGGGCTGGCGTAAAGCGCTTCCGGCGTGCCGCTTTGCGCGATTTCCGCATTGCGCATCACAACAATCTTGTCGGAGACCGCGAGCGCTTCTGATTGGTCATGCGTCACATAAACCACCGTCAGGCCAAGGCGCTGTTGCAGGGCGCGAATTTCTTCCCGCATGCTACGCCTGAGCCGGGTATCCAGATTGGACAGCGGTTCATCAAACAGCAGCACCGCCGGTTCCAGCACCAGCGCACGCGCCACCGCGACACGCTGCTGCTGCCCGCCGGAGATTTCGGAAGGCAGCCGCGCACCAAAACCACTCAGGCCGACCATGGTCAGCGCTGCCTCGGCGCGCTCTGCCGCATCCTTCTTGCCCATGCCGGAGGAGACCAGCCCATAGGCGACATTCTCCCGCACGCTCATATGCGGGAAAAGCGCGTAGCTTTGGAACACCATGGACACATTGCGTTCGCCCGCGGAAAGCAGCGTCACATCGCGCCCGCCAATGCTGATGCGCCCCGCGCTTGGCTGTTCCAGCCCCGCAATCATGCGCAGCAAGGTAGTCTTGCCGCAGCCGGAAGGACCCAACAGCGTAACCAGCGAGCCGCCTTCAATGACAAGATCAAGCGGCTTCACTGCTTCTACCTTGCCGTAGCGCTTGGCGATGCCTTCCAGCCGCACTTCCGCGCCGGTGCCTAGGGTTTGGTTCATGCGCGGCTTCCCATGGTTTCCGTGCCCGTGGGCGCGGCTTGTCTTCGGCCAAGGCGGCGCTGGCCAACCAGTAGATTGATCAATCCAATCGCCGCCATCATCAGCACAATCAGGGCGCTGCAATAGGCAATGGCCAGACCATAATCGCCATTGATGACGCGGTTAATGATAAACACCGTCGCCATTTCATATTGCGCGGAGACCAGAAAAATCACCGCGGAGACAGTCGTCATGGCGCGCACAAAGGCATAGACCAAGGCGGTGACAATGGCTGGCTTCAACAGCGGCAATACCACGGTGCGGAGGCTGCGGAAGGTGGAAGCGCGCAGTGTAATCGCGGCCTCATCCAGGGATTTATCCAATTGGCTCATGGCCGCCACGCCGGAACGCACGCCAACCGGCAGGTTGCGAAAAACAAAGCAGGCAACAAGGATTATGGCGGTGCCGGTAATTTCAAGCGGCGGCACATTATAGGTAAGGATATAGGCAACACCGATTACCGTGCCCGGCACAGCGAAGGTCAGCATCAGCGCGAATTCCAAAGCGGTGCGCCCGACAAAACGCTGCCGCGAAAGCACCCAGGCCGCCAAAAGCCCTAGCCCTGCCGTAATGGGCGCGGCGATGGCGGCAAGCTTGATGGTGGTGAATAGCGAATGCCAGGCGCCGCCGGAAAACATCAAGGCGCCACTGCTGGTCCATTCCAGCGCGAAGGCGCGCTTGAAATGGGAAAGCGTGGGCGTCCAATCCCGCCCCCAAACGCGCACAAAACCGCCAGCCAAGGCCATGGAATAGACCGTAATGGTAAGGAAGGCCCAAGGCAGCGCCACCGCATAGGCGATGCGCTTGATCGGCGCTGGCAGCGGTGTGGGCAGGCCTACATCCCCCTTCCCTGTCATTGAGACATAGGATCGGCTGCCAATGACCACACGCTGGATGATGAAGGCGCAAAGCGCGATCAGCAGCATGATGGCGGCCAATACCGCGGCGCGGCCGAAATCCTGCTGCGCGCCCACCACAGCGAAAAAGATTTCGGTGGACAGCACCCCGAAGGAACCGCCCAGCACGATGGGGTTGCCGAAATCCGCTAGGCTTTCAACAAAAACCACCAACCAGGCATTGGCGATGCCGGGCAGCATCAGCGGCAGGGAAACCGCGCGGAAGGTGCGCATGCGGCTGGCGCGCAGCGTTTGCGATGCTTCTTCCATGGCCGGCGAAATACCTTCCACCACACCGATCAGCACCAGAAAGGCTGTGGGCGTGAAGGAGAAAATCTGCGCGAGGGACACGCCGCCATAGCCATAAATCCAGCGCCCCAATTGCAGGCCAAACAAGCTATCGGCCAATTGGTTCACTACGCCGGAGCGGCCAAAAATCAGA
>CAIMVB010000450.1 GCA_903844785.1 uncultured Rhodospirillales bacterium
GCACGCGGAGAAATCCAAAACCCTCCCCGGTTAGTGGTGCCAGGAAGGATAAGATCGCCACCAGATCAATCAGGCTGGCAGGCCGCAGCGCATGGCGTCTTGGGTTGCGATGTGCGGCAAGATGCGCGGCATATTCCAACGCCAGAACCAGCCCAATCGCCACATCCACATACCCAACCCAGGGCTCGCGCGGCATGAAGGAAGTGCCAATCACGAAAAGCAGGGTCAGCAGATCAAAGAAAATGATCCCGTAGCGAAAGCGTCGCGCGGTGGGTGACGAACCGAAGTAAAGCTCCCGCAGGCTCCGGCGCCAGCCTTCAAACCGCGTCACGCCCGGCATGGCACGGGCGCTTCAGCGCGTGGGGGTCGGCGGCGTGGTGCTGTAATCGTAAAAGCCGCGCCCGGATTTGCGGCCATACCAGCCAGCTTCAACATATTTCGCAAGCAAGGGCGAAGGCCGATACTTGGAATCGCCCAAGCCTTCATGCAGCACTTTCATCACGGAATAGAGCGTATCCAGCCCCACAAAATCCGCGAGTTCCAAAGGCCCCATCGGATGATTGGCGCCAAGCTTCATGCCAGCATCAATCGCCGCCACATCGCCAACACCTTCCATCAGCGCCTGGATCGCCTCATTGATCATGGGACACAGGATGCGGTTGACGACAAAGCCCGGCCAATCCTGCGCCATGACCGGCGCCTTGCCCATGCGTTTCGCGAGCACTTCAACGGCCTGATAGGTAGCGTCTTCTGTAGCCAGCCCACGAATAATCTCAACCAGCTTCATCATCGGCACAGGGTTGAAGAAATGCAAGCCGATGAAGCGGCCAGGCCGATCCGTTGCCGCCGCCAGCCGTGTGATGGGAATGGATGATGTTTTGGAAGCCAGCAAGGCTTCCGGCTTCAGCACCGGGCAGAGGGCAGCGAAGATCTTCTTTTTGATTTCTTCGTTTTCCGTCGCCGCTTCAATCACCATGTCGCAATCGGCGAAGGCGCTGTTATCGGTCGCCGTCACAATGCGCGCCAGGGCGGCATCACGATCTGCGCTGCTGACACTGCCCTTGCTCACCTGCCGGTCCATGTTCTTCGCCATGGTCGCCAGCGCGCGATCCAGCGCCTGTTGCTGCACATCCATCAGCACCACGGGAATGCCCGAAAGCGCCGCCACATGGGCAATGCCATTGCCCATCAGCCCCGCGCCAATCACGCCGAGTTTATTGATTGCCGCCATGATGGATGCTCCTGTTACGATACAAAACGGGGGCGCTGATGCAGACCGCGCCCCCGATCAGGCAAATCACTTCTTGTCGAGTTCGGCTTCCAATTCCGGCATGGCCTTGAACAAATCGGCCACCAGCCCGTAATCGGCCACCTGGAAGATCGGCGCTTCTTCATCCTTATTGATGGCGACGATCACCTTGCTGTCCTTCATGCCGGCCAGATGCTGAATGGCGCCTGAAATGCCAACCGCGATGTAAAGCTCCGGCGCCACAATCTTGCCGGTCTGGCCGACCTGATGATCATTTGGCGCATAGCCCGCATCCACCGCAGCGCGGGAAGCACCAATCGCCGCACCAAGCTTATCGGCGACTTTTTCGACAATGACGAAATTCTCCGCCGACCCCATGGCGCGCCCGCCCGAGACCACAATCCGCGCGGCGGTGAGTTCAGGGCGTTCGCTTTTGACAATCTCCGCACCCAAAAAGCGCGAAAGCCCAGGATCAGCCGCAGCAGCCACGGCTTCCACCGGCGCCGCGCCACCTTCGGCCGGCACGGGATCAAAGGAAGCGGCGCGCACCGTAATCACCTTCTTGGCATCGGCGGATTTTACCGTGGCCATGGCATTGCCGGCATAGATCGGGCGCACGAAGGTATCGGCATCCACCACGCCGGAAATGTCAGACAGAATCTGCACATCCAGCAAAGCGGCCGCGCGCGGCATCACATTCTTGCCGCCGGCAGAAGCCGGCGCCAGCAAATGCGAATAGCCTGGCGCAAGTGCCACCAGCAGCGCGGCCATGGGCTCGGCCAGGCCATTGGCGTAGATTTCAGCCTCAGCGGTCAGCACCTTCGCCACCGAAGGAAGCTTCGCGGCGGCGGCAGCGGCGGGGCCAGTGGCGCCGCCCGCGATCAGCACATGCACATCGCCAAGCTTGGCGGCGGCGGCCACTGTGCTGCGGGTTGGCTGAGAAAGCGCGCCGTCCTGATGATCGGCAAGAACAAGCACCGCCATGGTCAAATCACCTTCGCTTCATTGCGCAGTTTTTCAACAAGTTCCTGCACGGAACCCACCTTCTTGCCGGCCTGGCGCTTGGGCGGTTCTTCCACCTTCAGCACGGTCAGGCGCGGTGTGGGGTCAACACCCAGATCGGCGGGCTTCACCGTTTCAATCGGCTTCTTGCGCGCCTTCATGATGTTCGGCAGCGACGCATAGCGCGGTTCATTCAGGCGCAAATCGGTGGTAATGATGGCCGGCAGCTTCAGCGCCAGCTTTTCCAAGCCGCCATCCACTTCGCGCGTAATGTTCAACGTGCCATCGGCGATTTCGACCTTGGACGCGAAAGTGCCTTGCGGCCAGCCCATCAGCGCCGCCAGCATCTGGCCGGTGGCGTTCATGTCATCATCAATCGCCTGCTTGCCCAGGATCACCAGATCCGGCGCTTCCTTGGCGATGATCGCCTTCAGGATTTTCGCGACC
>CAIMVB010000451.1 GCA_903844785.1 uncultured Rhodospirillales bacterium
GCTGCGCCGGAAGCGGCGGCCTTGCGCCGTGCCGAAGCGACCCGCCTGCTGGAAGCTGCAAGCGAAGCCCATGCCGCTGCCGCCGCCGCCCTTGCCGCCGCTGAACGGCGCGTGAGTGAAGGCAGCCAAGGGCGCCGTGGCGCGGATACCGCCTTTGCCCTGGCGCGTGAGGAACAGGTGCGCGCCCAAGCGGCCACCGAAGCGGCGGAAACCGCCTCAGCCGCCGTGGCTGCGCGCATTGCCGAACGGCTTGGCGAGGGCGCGGAATTGCCGCCAGCACCGGAAGAGCTCTCCGACATTGCGGAAGACAAGGCACGGCGCAAGGTGGAACGCCTGATCCGCGAACGCGATGAAATGGGCCCGGTCAATCTGCGCGCCGATCTCGAAATTGCGGAGATTGAAGAACGCATCGGCCAAATCACCCATGACCGTGATGAGGTGATGAATGCGATCGCCAAGCTGCGCGGTTCCATCGGCCATTTGAACCGCGAAGGCCGCGAACGCCTGCGTGAGGTTTTCGACCGCGTGGATACCGAATTCCGCAGCCTTTTCACGCGGCTTTTTGGCGGCGGTCGGGCGCATCTGGCCCTTGTTGGTTCAGATGATCCGCTGGAAGCGGGGCTTGAGATTTATGCCGAACCACCGGGCAAGAAGCTCTCCACCCTTTCGCTGCTATCGGGTGGTGAACAGGCACTGACCGCGCTGTCACTGATCTTTGCCGTTTTCCGCTGCAACCCCGCACCGGTTTGCGTGCTGGACGAAGTGGATGCGCCTTTGGATGATGCAAACGTGGAACGGCTTTGCGATTTGCTGGACGCCATGGCGGCTGAAAGCGGCACGCGCTTTTTGATCGTGACGCACCACCCGCTGACCATGGGGCGGATGCATCGGCTCTACGGCGTGACCATGCAGGAACGTGGCGTATCGCGGCTGCTGAGTGTTGATCTTGGCCGCGCGATTGAATTGGCGGAGACGACTTTATTGTAGGTGATTGATGCGTGAAAGGCGCTCTATCGCCACGATGGTTCCATCAAGCCAAGCGTGACGGTTACGTTGCGCTTCGTCGTAACGCCTGGCTCCAGTATGCCAATTGAAAAATGATCATTAGGATTTTTGCGTCTTAAAATTGAAAAAAAGGCATCGACCGTCGTTACTTTGCGACCTTCCGCTTCGATTACCAGATCCCATTCCTTCACTGCCGCGCGCGCGGAGGGAGAATTTTGCGTTACGGACGAGATAAACAATCCCTCGATTTCAGGGGGGAATAAACGATAATAATTCGGATGTTGTCGCCAAAGTTCGGAAAGGATCATCCCCAAAAGTGGCGTCTTCGCGTTTTCGCGGCTTGTGAGCAAATTACGTATTCCCTCACTCGGGCTTGCATAAACGAAACCGGCGGGAACCCCGCTTTGCATGATGCCACCGACAAGTACCCCTAAAAGGGCCCCGTTGCCATCTACAAAAGCGCCCCCTGAACTGCCGCGCGGCATGCTCGCCGCCAGGGTCAGAACGGGAATATAGCCAATATCCTGGAAGTGCGTGAAAGTGATGCTTTCACCGGACACCATTGCGCGAAGCAAAATCGGCTTCTGCATTGGCACCGGTGTTCCCAGGTAAAACGCATCTGCGCCCGGGTTGGATGAATCCGGAGCCAATGGCAGAAAAGGGTAGCCCCCTTCGCGTGTTGGCAAGCGGAGCAGCGCCAAATCGCGGCCCAAGTCAACCGCTATCACCTCAGCGCCTATCCTTTCGGCAGAGGCAGAAACTACCTCGATGCGCCTACCCTTCCGTTGGATCACATGCGCTGCGGTAATGGCGAAACCGCTGGCATCAATCAGGGTGCCGCTACCCCTTTGCTGGCCATCCACCAGAATGATAATAGTCGACGCCCTTATTCGTGCGTATAAACCGCCCTGAATTGCTGCGTTACCATCAGCCGCAACCACCCGCTTACCGGGAATGAGCGCAGCGCTTGCCAGAATGGCGCCAACCCCAAAGCGCAAGCCAAGCTCGCGGCGCGCCAAGCAAGGTGCAGTGGCGAGGTCAGAAGTGGTAGGCTTAACCCGTTTCGACATAGGGCAAATTCTCCGGCGGCTTCATTGCCAGGATGTTTCCAGCAGACCTAGCGTGATCATTGCTTCACGTTTGTTGGGCACGCCCGGCTCTATTAACCCGACAGAGAGTTGGTCGCCCGGTTTCTTGCTGCGAATTTTAGAAAGAAATTCATCACGGAAGCGGACTGGTCTGCTCTCTACCTCCACAATCAGATCGCCCGGTTTCAGCCCGGCGCGCGCTGCTGGCTGATTATCGGCTACAGAAACGATGAATAGGCCTTCAGTTTGTGGTGGAAACATGCGGAGGGAATTGGGCTGTTGGCGCCAAAGCTCAGAAATCACCATTCCGGTGAATGGAGTTTTGGCGTGTTGGCGACTGGCCAGCAGTTGCCGTATCGCACCTAGCGGACTTGCAAAAGCAACGCCGATAGGGATGTTATGCATGTGTAGAAAACCGAACTGAAGCGCAACGAGCCTCCCTTGAATGTCCACCCATGGCCCGCCTGACGTGCCGGGCGGTAAAGTGCCTTCGAGCGCAAGTGCCGGCACGTAATCCGCCAGGACTTGAACGAAGGTTGGATTCTCATTCGTGACTAAGCCACGAAATAAAATTGGAGCCCCGAGACTCTCTGGCTGAGCGAGACAAAATATAGCGGTCCCAAAACCGGGTAATTGATCTGCCAAAGAAAGGAAGGGATAGTCAGCTTCGCGCGTAGGTAGTTTCAGCAGTGCCAAATCATGGCCCAAGTCAACCGCCACGACTTCGGCGCGCAGTCTCTCTGCCGCGGCGGTAAGCACCTCAACCCGGCTACCCTTGCGGCCGATCCCATGCGCAGAGGTGATGACCAAGCCACCAGCATCAACAAGGGCGCCGCTGCCCTTCATCTGGCCTTCGAGCATGACTACAAGTGAAGCCGCCTTGAGGCGAGCATATACTTCGGCGGTCAGCGTCGCACCTGCACTAGCCGCAAACGCGTACTGGGTACCGAATTTCGAAGTCCCCGCAAGAAGGGCTCCAACCGCGATCCTTAAGGCAAGGTCTCGACGGGCCAGGCTGACCGAACCTTCAATGCTACCAGTCGAAAGCAAGGTACATTTGGACATGTGGCGGACATCCCCGTTCTCAGCCAGCGGGGCATCGTCACACTACCCAGACATATTTTGCAACCAAAAGATGCAAAGCCTCGTTGCAACTCACCCCTCAGCCTTCGCCACCACCACCATGGCGGGCTTCAGCAGGCGGCCATTCAATGTCCAGGCGGAAGTCCAGCCATGGATGACCGTGCCGGGCGCGACACCTTCCGGCGCGGGCTGTTCGGCCATGGCCTGGTGCTTTTCGGGGTCAAAGGGCTGGCCCTTGGGGTCCTGGCGCTGCACGCCATTGCGTTCCAGAATGCCAAGGAAGGAACGCTCCACCCCTTCAAACCCAGAGCGGAGCTTGGTGAGCAAATCCGGCTCATCCTCAGCCACGGGCGGCAGGGCTTCGATGCCGCGGCGCAGGTTTTCGGCGGCTTCCACCACATCGCTCGCGAATTTTTGCGTCGCATAGGCGCGCGCATCGGCCACTTCGCGTTGGGTGCGGGTACGCAGGTTCTGCATCTCGGCCTCGGAACGCAGCCATTTGTCGCGCAGCGCCTCCATCTCCTGCGCCAGCATGACAAGCCGTTCCTCGGCGGTCATTTCTTTGGCTTCGGGGGCGGGTTCGGGCGTCGCCTGAGGGGCGTTGGGGTCGGTCGTATCGGTCATCTTGGTATCGCGTGGTTGCTCGCGGAAGGGTTCGGCGGAACTGCCGGGGAAGGTCCCTTCACCTAGGCGCCCTGGGGCCCAAGGACAAGCGCCCTTCCGCTTCGGCGCGGCCCCGCCTACACCATGGCCATGCTGCGTTCCGTCCTCACCATCGGAAGCTGGACCATGGCAAGCCGCATTCTCGGCTTCGCCCGGGACATGCTGATTGCCTCCCGCCTTGGCGCGGGGCCGGTGGCGGATGCGTTTTTCGTGGCGCTCAAACTGCCCAATCTGTTCCGGCGTTTGTTTGGCGAAGGCGCCTTCAACGCGGCCTTTGTGCCGGCCTTTGCCGGGATTCTGGCCGCCGAGGGCCGCGCCGCCGCGCGTGATATGGCGGAACGCATGGGTGCGCTGATGGCGCTGTGGCTTGCGCTGCTGACCATGCTGGCGCTGATCTTCATGCCGCAGGTGATTGCCGTGCTGGCGCCGGGGTTTGCAGCCAATCCGGATAAATTCGCACTGGCCGTGGAACTCACGCGCATCACCTTTTTCTACATGCCGCTGATTTGCCTGACGGCGCTAATTTCCGGCGTGCTGAATAGCCTGGACCGTTTCGCCGCGGCTGCCGCCGCGCCGGTATTCTTCAATTTGTTGTTGATGGCGGCCCTTGTGGGCCTGACGCCTTATCTGCCCACACCTGGCCATGCCCTGGCCTGGGGCGTTTTCGCCGCCGGCATTGTGCAGCTTGCCATGGTGTGGGTGGCGGCGCGGCAGGCGGGCATGGCGCTGCGCCTTTACCGCCGCCCGGCACTCACGCCGCCCATCCGGCAAGTGCTGCGCCGCATGGTGCCCGGCGTGCTCGGCGCTGGTGTCACGCAAATCAACCTGGCGGTGGATGTGATCATCGCATCCTTCCTGGTGAGCGGTTCGGTTTCTTACCTCTATTACGCGGATCGCGTGGCGCAATTGCCGCTGGGCGTGATTGGTGCAGCGCTTGGCACGGCGCTGTTGCCTGTACTCGCGCGGCATTTGCGCCAGGGGGAAAAACTTGCGGCGCATCGCACGCTCAATCGCGGCATTGAATTGGCCGTGCTGCTGACGTTGCCTTGCGCGGCGGGGCTGGCGGTGGCGGCGGGGCCGATCATCGCCGCGTTATTCCAGCGCGGCGCTTTTGATGCGGCGGCAAGCAGTGCTTCTGCGGCGGCCTTGATCGCCTATGCCGCCGGGCTGCCGGCCTTTGTGCTGGTGAAGGTTTTCGCGCCAGCCTTTTTCGCGCGCGGCGATACCTCGGCCCCGGTGCGGATTGGCATTGCCTCGGTCGCGGTGAATCTGGCGCTGAATTTGGCCTTCATGAATCTGCTGGGCCATGTTGGTGTGGCCTTGGCGACCAGCATCGCGGCCTGGGTGAATGCGGGTCTGCTGGTCTGGCTACTGATGCGCCGGGGCCACATGGTGCTGGACCGGCGCTGCCGGCGCGTGCTGCCGCGCCTGGTGCTGGCAACGGTCATGATGGCGGCCGTGGTTTTGGCCCTGGGACTGCTGCTGCCCTTGGGGCTTCCGGCTATGCCGCGCGCCGCGCTGCTCATTGCCGTTGGCATGTCTGGCTTCACCCTGGCCGGCATGGCTTTGGGCGCCTTTCATCCGCGAGATGTGCTGCGCCAATTGCGCCGCCGCGCCCCCCGTAGCGCAGCGCCTGCCAATCCGTCATGATGCGCGCATAGTTTCGGGGGAAAACGCGCATGGATGCGGCGAAGCGGCAAACCATTCTGATCAATGCCGCGCATAGTTTCACCCATTACAGCCTGCTGATCCTGGCGACTGCCGTGCTTGCCATGGTGCAGCAGGATAGCGGCATTTTCGGTGGTGATTACGGGCCCATCCTGGCGCTGGGCACGGCCATGTTCGTGATCTACGGGATTTGCGCGCTGCCGATGGGCTGGCTTGCGGATCGCTTTGGGCGGCGTTTTCTGATGATTGCGTTTTTCATGGGCTCCGGCGCCTTCATGGTGGCGGCGGGCTTTGCGCCATCACCGCTGATGCTGGCCATCACGCTTGGCGCCATGGGAGCGTTCGTCGCGATTTATCACCCAATCGGCACGGCCATTCTGGTGGAAGCGGCAGGGCCAAAAGTGGGCCGCGCCATGGGGATCAACGGCGTTTTCGGCAATTTGGGTGTGGCCACCGCGCCGGTGCTGACTGCCTTCATCGCCGCCGATGCCGGCTGGCGCTGGGCCTTCATCATCCCCGGCATTGCCTGCATTATTGCGGGGTTCTTCTACTGGCGCGAACCGCCTTTTGATTCGGAACGCATCCAGGCCGGCGGCAAGCCTTTTCCGGAAATCCCGCCCGCCTTGGTCCGCCGCGCGGTGATCATTCTGCTCGCCATCGCCACAGTCTCGGGCCTTGTGTTCAATGCCTATACGCTGCTGATCCCGAAGCTGATGGAAGAACGCTTGGCAAGCAGCCCTGAATTGCTGCCGATAGTGGGCTTGCTTTCCTTCCTTGCCACGATTTGCGGCGGCCTTGCGCAATTCAGCGTGGGGCGGATGATTGATCAGCGCACGCTGAAATCCGTTTTCATGCCACTCGCCATTCTGGTCGTACCGGGGCTTTTCGCTTTGGCCTTCTTGCAGGGCTGGGCGGTGTTGCCCGTGGCGGGGCTGGTCGCGGCCTGCATCTTCGGCCAGGTCACGGTAAATGAGACAATGACAGCGCGCTATGTTGCCCCTGCCTTGCGCGCCAAGCTTTATTCCATCCGCTTCACCGTGGGCTTTTTGGGGGCGGCGATAGCCTCACCCTTGATTGGCTTTTTGCATGAAGCCACCGGGTCACTCGCGCTTTCCATGCTGGTGCTGGGCGGTGTGGCTTGCGTCACACTCGCCTGCGCCGCGCTATTCCCGAATAGGCCAGAGGAATTGCAGCCGGAGCTTTGGACGAAGGCCGGCTAGAATCACGCCGGCTTCAGCAACACATGGCGCTTTTTGCCGATGGAAAGCTTGATGACGCCATCTTGTAGATCAGCAGCATCCAGCACGCGATCCACCGCGCCAACCGGCTGGTTATTGGCATAAATGCCGCCATTGGCGATCAGGCGCCGGGCTTCACCTTTGCTTGGCACCAGCTTGTGTTCCACCAGCACATCAATGATCGGTGCAGGCAATACGGAAACCACTGTCGGCAGGCTTGCCGCATTCAGCCCTTCTTCAAAGGCTTTCCGCGCGGTCTCGGCGGCGGCTTCTGCCGCTTCTCGGCCATGCAGTAACGCGCAGGCTGCGGTGGCAAGGGCTTTCTTCGCCTCATTCACTTCCGAGCCTTGCAGCGCGGCGTAGTGGGCGATCTCAGTCATCGGCAATTCGGTAAACAGGCCCATGAAGCGCGCCACATCGGCGTCTTCGGTATTGCGCCAGAATTGCCAGTAATCATAAGGCGAAACGCGATCGGCATTGAGCCAAACAGCGCCTTGCGCTGTCTTGCCCATCTTCGCCCCTGATGCGGTGGTGATCAGCGGGGTGGTCAGGCCAAAGGCCTCAGCTTGGTCCATGCGCCGGATCAAATCCGTACCCATGACAATATTGCCCCATTGGTCAGACCCGCCCATTTGCAGCACAACACCATGCCGGCGGCGCAATTCCAGGAAGTCATAGGCCTGGAGCAGCATGTAGTTGAATTCAAGGAAGCTGAAAGGCTGGTCGCGTTCCAGCCGCTGCTTCACGCTTTCCATCGTCAGCATACGATTGACGCTGAAATGCCGCCCGACATCGCGCAGGAACGGAATATAGAGCAGCTTATCCAGCCATTCCGCATTATCCAGCATGATCGCATCGGTCGGACCGCTACCGAAGGTCAGGAAGGAATCGAAAACCTTGCGGATGCCGGCCTTGTTGATTTCGATCTGTGCATCGGACAGCAAAGGTCGCGCTTCATCGCGGAAGGAAGGGTCACCCACCTTGGTCGTCCCGCCACCCATCAGCACCACGGGCCGATTGCCGGTTTGCTGCATCAGGCGCAGCAGCATGATCTGCACCAGGGATCCGACATGCAGGCTATCGGCGGTCGCGTCGAAGCCGATATAGCCCGCGAGCGGGCCGGCCTGAAGCCGCGCCAGAAAGGCGCCTTCTTCCGTGGTTTGGTGGATATAGCCGCGTTCCCGCGCCACATGCAGGAAATCGCTTCGCGCGCTGTTCATGATGCTATCCGGTTTCTCGAAATTCCATGCCCGCCGGGGCTTTCGCCGACAGGGAAGCGGGGCTAGCACGTCCCTATCATGCTGAGAACCATCGGCCTCATGAGCGGTACCTCCCTTGATGGGGTGGATGCTGCCTATCTGGAAACGGATGGGGAGGTGATTGGCCGCTTCGGCCCGCGCCAGACCCTGCCCTATGACCCTGCCTTGCGGCGCGCGCTACGGGGCTTGTTGGACCGCGCCGAAAGCCTCAGCTCCAACGACCCCGAATTGCTGGATGCCACACGCCGCCTGACTGAACGCCATGCCGAAGCGGTGGAAGCCATTGGCCTGCCCGCGGATTTGGTCGGGTTTCACGGCCAGACCATTCTGCACCGCCCCGCCGCCCCTGGGCGTAGCGGCACGCCCTTCACCTGGCAGATCGGTGATGCCGCTTTGCTGGCGCGCCGCACGGGCATGAGTGTGGCTTATGATTTCCGTAGCGCCGATGTCGCGGCCGGCGGGCAGGGCGCGCCTTTGGTGCCGGTGTTTCATCGCGCGCTTGCGGCGCCTTTGCCGAAGCCGCTGGCCATTCTGAACCTGGGCGGGGTCGGCAATGTGACTTGGCTGGGACCGGATGGGGAGATGCTCGCCTTCGATACCGGCCCGGCCAATGGACCGTTGGATGATTGGGCGCGCCAGCATACCGGCAAGGATTATGATGTGGCGGGCAAGCTTGCGCTTGCGGGCCAGGCGGATGGCGCGGTGCTGGGGCGGCTGATGGCGCATCCCTATTTGGCGGCACCACCGCCGAAATCGCTCGATCGGCTGGATTTTGACCGGGCGCTGCGGGAAGCGGGCGCAGGCAGTCTTTCGGCAGCGGATGGTGCGGCGACTCTGGTTGCCTTCTGCGCGGTATGCGTGGCCGCAGCGGCGCGGCATTTTCCGGAACCGCCGTTGCAATGGCTGGTGGCGGGTGGTGGGCGGCGCAATCCCGCCGTGATGAAGGCGCTGGGCGGCGCCTTGGAAGAACCCGTGCGCCCCGTGGAGGTGGCCGGCTGGGATGGCGATGCGCTGGAAGCCCAGGCCTTTGGCGTTCTGGCCGCCCGGGTTGCGCGCGGCTTGTCGCTGAGCTTCCCCACCACCACCGGCGCCCCCCGCCCGCTGACCGGCGGGCGGATTATCGGGGCGCTTTTGTGAGGCATCTTCCAAGCTGCCAAGTGGCTTCACTTGGCAGCTCGGGAAATACGATTTTTTCAGTCCCGACCATCTCTGCCGTATAGTTGCGCGGCAGAGATGTTCTGATCACTCCCGCCAGGGGTGCTGGTTCCATAGCGCCTGATAGCGTGTGCGCAGCGCCATGAGTTCTGCGCGATAGGCATCGGGTGCCAGGAAGCGCAGTGGCAGGAATTGCTGATCCGCAAGCCGCTGGAATTCTGGATTATCCACCGTCTTTTTCACAGAATCCGCCAAGCGGGTGATGATTTCAGTCGGCATGCCACCCGGGGCGGCCATACCGCGCATTGAACCTTCCACCACGTCAAAGCCCAATTCGCGCAAGGTTGGGATGGTCGGCGCGCGGTCCCAGCGCGTTTCGCCCAATTGCGCGATGGGCCGCAGCGTCCCTTGGTTCATGTCATTCAGCCCTTCGGCCACATTCATCACCGCCAGCGGAATGGTGCGCGACAGCACATTCTGCTTCACCTGAGACGAACCGGCGAAGGGGATATGGAGGAATTTGGTGCCCGTGGCGCGTTCCAAAGCCAGCATCGCCAAATGATCATCGGACCCAATGCCAGTGGTGCCATAGCCAATCGTGCCCGGATTGGCCCGCGCCGCAGCCAGCAAATCGGCCAGCGACTTATAAGGGCTATCCGGCACCACCCACATGCCGCCTGGATCATCCACGATATTCCCGATCAAGGAGAAATCATCGAGCGAATAACGCGCGCGGCGTTCAATGGGGATTGTCACGATATTGGGCGTATTGATGAAGCCAATCGTATAGCCATCCGGCCTGGCGCGCGCCAATTCGGAAAAGCCAATTTCCCCGCCCGCGCCGGGGCGATTCAGCACAACAACGGGCTGGCCCAAATCCGCTTCCATGAAGCGCGCAATGGTGCGCGCGGCGACATCGGTTCCACCGCCAGCGGCAAAGGCGACGATCATGGTAATTTGCCGATCAGGCCGCCAGCCGCCTTGCGCGCGCGCAATGGCGGGTGTGGTAAGGGCGCTGGCGATCAGCGCGCGACGAGATAATTTCATGTTGACCTCCCGGTTATTAAGCGAAGAAAGCACAAGCGGCGCTTATGAAAAAGGCCGCCGAGCAATTGCCCAGGCGGCCTTTTTTTCTTCGATGCGGCCAAGCCTTAGTCGGCGGCCAGCGCCATGCGGTTGCGGTTCAGAATGCCCATCACGTGATCTTCCGCCGCATCCACAACCTTTTCGGTCTGTTCCGGCGTGAAGACATGGCCCGCACCGGCCATGACGCGATAATCAATGGACACGCCCTATTGCGTATTCAGCTTTTCCACCAGCTTCTTGACGGAAGCTTCC
>CAIMVB010000452.1 GCA_903844785.1 uncultured Rhodospirillales bacterium
CACCACCAAGGCGTTGCTGGTGGATAGCTGGTATGATGCCTATCTGGGCGTGATCATTCTGGTGCGTGTGAAGGATGGCCATTTGCGCAAGGGCCAGCGCATTCGCATGATGTCATCCGGTTCGGTGCATACCATTGAACAAGTGGGCGTCTTCAACCCGAAACTGGTCCCGGTGGAAAGCCTGGGCCCGGGTGAGATGGGCTATCTGACGGCTGCCATCAAAACCGTGGCCGATACCAATGTTGGCGATACCATCACGGATGATCGCAACCCGGCTGCCGAAGCGCTGGCCGGCTTCAAGCCTTCCATCCCCGTGGTGTGGTGCGGCTTGTACCCCGTTGATGCTGATGACTTCGAAAAGCTGCGCGAATCACTCGGCAAGCTGCGCTTGAACGACGCATCCTTCCATTATGAACCGGAAACCAGCGCCGCGCTTGGCTTTGGATTCCGCTGCGGCTTCCTTGGGCTTTTGCATCTGGAAATTGTGCAGGAAAGACTATCGCGCGAATTTGATCTGGACCTGATCGCGACCGCGCCTTCGGTTGTCTACAAAATCCATCAGACGAATGGCGAGATGTTCGAATTGCACAATCCCGCCGATATGCCCGATGGAAGCGTGCTGGATCATATTGAGGAACCCTGGATCAAAGCCACCATCATGCTGCCCGATGATTATCTAGGCTCGGTGCTGGCGCTTTGTAACGAACGGCGCGGGCAGCAGGTGGAACTGACCTATGTGGGTGCTCGCGCCATGCTGGTCTATCGGATACCGTTGAATGAAGTGGTGTTCGATTTCTATGATCGTCTAAAATCGGTCTCTCGTGGTTATGCGTCCTTCGATTACCAGATGGATGGCTATGACGAAGGCGATCTGGTGAAGATTTCCATCCTGGTGAATAACGAACCGGTGGATGCGCTTTCCTTCATGGCCCATCGTGCGCAGGCCGAACGGCGCGGGCGGCAGATTTGCGAAAAGCTGAAGGAATTGATCCCCCGCCAATTGTTCAAAATCCCCATTCAGGCGGCGATTGGCGGGCGCGTGATTGCGCGTGAAACCATCTCGGCCCTGTCCAAGGATGTGACCGCGAAGTGCTATGGCGGTGACATTTCACGCAAGCGCAAACTTCTGGAAAAGCAGAAGGAAGGCAAGAAGCGCATGCGCCAATTCGGCAAGGTGGAAATCCCGCAAAGCGCCTTTATTGCCGCGCTGAAAATGGATAGCTGAAGGCGGCTTGCCGGCCGCCGCCATTGGTCGCAGACTTCTGCCCATCTTGCAGCCCGATGGGTAGGATCTGATGGAAAACGCCAAGAAATCGCCGCTCGGCATTTATAATGAGCATCTGCAACGCGGAGAGCTTGCCTATCAATTCAGCCCTGAAGCGGGCAAGGCCGTATTCTACCCGCGTGTGATCTGCCCTTATACGGGCAGCGAAAATCTGGAATGGCGTATCTCCAAGGGGCTCGGCACGGTGCATGCCACCACCGTGGTGCATCCCGCGCAGGGCGAGCCCTATAATGTTTGCCTCGTTGATCTGGATGAAGGCTTCCGCCTGATGAGCCGGGTTGAGGATATGGACCCGATGGCGGTGAAAATCGGCCAGCGCGTGCGCTTCCGCGCGCATCACCCGGGCGGCGATGAAGCCCCGATCCCCGTTTTCACGGCGTTGGAGGGCTGAGGCAATGAGCAGCATGAAGCGCGGCAGCGCGGCCATTGTTGGCGTGGCGGAATCAGATATTGGCAGCGTCGCCGCTGATATGTCCGTGATTGATTTGATGGCGCAGGGCACGGTCCGCGCACTGCGGGATGCGGGGCTGACGCTGGCCGATGTGGATGGGATTTTCTGCGCCACCACCCAGGCGCGGACATCGGCCATGTCCTTGGCGGAATATCTGAAAAAGCCGGATGCTTATGTGGATTCCACCATTGTTGGTGGTTCATCCTTTGAAATTCATGTCGCACACGCGCAGGCCGCGATTGAAGCGGGGCTTTGTTCGGTGGCGGTTGTTGCTTATGGCAGCACGCAGCGTTCGGCGGGGCGGAAGAATGCGTCGCCGCGCGAATTCAACCCTTATGAAACGCCGTTCAAGCCCTTCATGCCTTCCACCGCCTATGCCATGGCAGCCAACCGCCACATGCATGAATATGGCACCACGCGCGAACAATTGGCGGAAGTGGCGGTGGCGGCGCGCAAATGGGCGCAGCTTAATCCTGTGGCTTTCGATCAAAGGCCGCTTGATATCGCGGGTGTGCTCAATGCCAAGATGGTTTCCTACCCCTTTACCGTGCGCGATTGCTGCCTGGTGACGGATGGCGGCGGCGCGGTTGTGCTGACTTCGGCCAAGCGCGCGAAAACGCTGAAAAAGCCCCCAGTTTATGTGCTGGGCAGCGGCACCTGCATTACCCACGCGACCATTTCCAATATGCCGGATTTGACGCGCACCGGCGCCATTGCTTCCGGCGCGCGCGCCTATCAGGCGGCAGGGCTGCAAGCGCGGGATATGGATATGGCGCAGCTTTATGATGCCTTCACCATCAATACGATCCTATTCCTGGAAGATCTTGGCTTTTGCAAAAAGGGCGAAGGCGGCGGCTTTGTGGAACATGGCCGCATCGCGCCCGGCGGCGCGCTTGCGGTGAATACCAATGGCGGTGGGCTTTCTTACTGCCACCCCGGCATGTACGGGCTTTATTTGCTGATTGAAGCCGCGCGGCAAATCCGCGGCGAATGCGGCGCGCGCCAAGTGGCCAAGCATGATACCGCGATTGTGCACGGCAATGGCGGCGTGCTTTCCGCGCAAAGCACCGTGATTTTGGGCGGCGCTGCGACGGTTTAGGCCGTAGCGCGCCGCACGTGATCAGGCCAATAAGAACAAATTGGCCTGTTCACCTTGGATCAAAAATCTCGCCCCGAAGGGTGCTGGGATCAGCCAAAGCCCGCACGCTGCGGCAGGCCGAGTTTCTGGAAAAGCCGGACAACCGGGCACATTCCAGTGAATGACGCCTGGATAAGATGCGCGCCCATCAAGCCGGTCACCCAAAACCAGCTTGGGCTTTGGTAGATACCCAGCAACAGGCTTCCGACCACAACCAGGCCGACAACGAGCAGGATCGCACGCTCCAAAGACATGTTTTTCACCCCCTGATTTAATGATTAATCTTTCTAAATTAATAATATCAGAGAATGCAATGATGATGACATAGTCGGGGGCATTTCCGCCCAGCAGACAATCCAATCAGAAGGCAGGCCTTATTTGCCGGTCATAGCCAGGCGGCAGGCCAGCGCAGAATGGGGCAGCGCTTGCGGCACAGCGCGCGATGGATTTGGGGATACGGGGATGGATTAGGGGGGTGGTGCCCAGAGCCGGAATCGAACCAGCGACACTGCGATTTTCAGTCGCATGCTCTACCAACTGAGCTATCTGGGCCCCGGCGGCGCCGTAGCAACGCCAGAGAGCGCTTCCTAGCGAAGCGCCCCCGCCCTGTCCAGCCCGCTTTTGGCCGGCCAGGGCGACAAAGGTGCAAACCAGGCGCGCGCGCCCCTTCAGCCAGGGATCGCCGGGCCTTCCTCAGCCGAAGCCCTGCATGGCCTTCCGCCATTCCGCGGCCGCCAGGCTTTCCTCAATGGCGAGAATCTCGGTCGCCAAGGCGCCGCGCGGATCGCGTTCCAGCCCCTCATCCACGCAGCGCTTCGCCAAGGCCATCGCGGCGGGGGGTGCCTTCAGGATGGTGGCGGTAATCTCGGCAATCGTGGCCTCAAGCGCTTCCGGTGCTACCACCCGCGCAACCAGCCCCGCTTCGCGCGCTTCCTCTGCCCCCAAGGCGCGGCCTGTGAACATCAAATCCTTGGCAAGCCGTTTGCCGATGATGCGCGGCAAGCGCTGTGTGGCCCCCACCGTGCCCCAAAGCGCTTCCGGTGTGCGGAAGGAAGCGGCAGGTGTGGCGATGATGAAATCGCACGCAGCGGCGATTTCAACGCCCGATCCAACGGCCGCACCTTCCACCACGGCAATGGCCGGCATGGGCAGGCGTTCCAGCGCATCATAGGCGGCAAAGGATTTGAGGCGACGCGCGCGCACCGCGTCATCGCCCATGCCCTGGCGCTCCTTCAAATCGGCACCGGCGCAAAAGACTGGCCCCAAAGCCCGCACCAGCACGCAACGCGCGCCATCTTCGCGCGCGCGGCGCGTGGCAACCACCAAGGCTTCGCACATAGCGATATTCAGCGCATTGCGTGCATCCGTCCGGTTCAGCGTAATGCGCGCCAAGCCGTCAGTGAAATCGTACAAGACAGCTTCGGTCATATCGCCCCTTCCGCGCGCAAGGTCTCGATCTGGCCTGGCGCATAGCCCAGCA
>CAIMVB010000453.1 GCA_903844785.1 uncultured Rhodospirillales bacterium
AAGCGTTCCGAGGCGCGAAGGGCATCGGCATAGCGCAGAATCGCCTCTGGCAGTTCAAAAACCGTGAAGCTGACCCCCGCGATGGAGACATTGGGCGAGATGGCGAATAACGCCATGGCGGCCAGAACCAACACCAGCGGCCAATAGCGCCGCGAGGGAGCGCTGGGCTTCCGCAGCCAGGCAATCACACCAAGCGCCACCAGCAACAGCGCGCCAAGCCCTGCATAGGAATGCCCGACTTCCAAATGCTTAGGCCCCGGCAAATCCGGCAAAAAGGCACCCCATGGGGAAGGATCAAGCGGTGCCAGCAGGTCCATTTGCATCTGGCCATAACCACCCCAGGAACCGCCGAAGCCGCCGCCCAGCATAAACATCCCGCCCGCCCAAAGTGCTGTCAGCACCAGGGCGAAGATGATGACGACTTCAGCGATGAGGCCGCTGCGCTTGGCGCCATCAAGCCAGCGAGCCAGGAAATCCGCGCTCCAAAGCGCGGCCACCATGGGCAGCAGATAGGCATGGATCAGCGCGGTCGCGACCAGTAGTGCCGCCCAGGCTACCCAGCGGTTTTTATCCGCCCGCGCCAGGCAAAGCCACAGCCCGATCAGCAGAAGGAAATGCGCCGAAAGCGCGAAATGTCCGCCCATTCGCGCGAGCATGGTGGGTTGAAGCACGAAAAGCGCCGCACCTGCGACCCGCGCCAAAGGGTCATCAGTGGCAAGCCCGATGATGCGCCACGCCATGAAAGCTTGCAGCGCCGCGCAGCCATAAATCCAAATGCCCCAATATTGCGAAACCTCTATCACCGGGCTGATCACCTTGAAGAAAAAGGCCAGCAGCGGAATGGCATCGGCGTAGTAGATGGAGGAACTCACCTCCAGCCCCCAAAGCGGGTTTAGGCCTGGTGGCCAGGACCAGGGGGCGCGGCGAAAAAAACTCCAGCCCAGCCAGTATTGCACCGGGTCGGGGCCGATCATGCCACTCAACATCCAGCCGGTATTCCAAGGCGGCAGGATATGGAGGCCGAAAGCATAGGCGATGACCGCGAAGCCAATCAGCACCGATGCCGCGGCGCCGCACCAAGCCTTCAGCGCGGGTCGCGTCACGCCCTATCGCCCGGCAGATAGCGTTCCACCAGGTAAAGCGGCCGGGCCTTGGTTTCGTTGAAGATGCGCCCGAGATATTCACCAATGATGCCCAACATCATCATCTGCACGCCGCCGAGGAAAAGTGTCACGGCCAGAAGGCTCGGGTAACCGGCGACAGGATTACCGAAGAAAATAGTGCGGAAGATCAACTGCGCCAGATAGGCCAAGGCGCCAATTGCCGTGATCAGGCCGATATAGGTTGCGATCTTCAGTGGCGCGACGGTGAAGGAGGTAATGCCCTCCAGCGAGAAATTCCAAAGCTTCCAGTAATTCCACTTGGTGGTTCCGGCAGCGCGCGGCGCGCGGTCATAGCGCACGGCGATGGCTGGAAAACCTATCCAGGCGAAAAGCCCCTTCATGAAGCGATGCTGTTCACGCAGTTTCAGCAGCGAATCCAAGGCCCGGCGGCTCACCAGCCGGAAATCGCCGGTATCGGGGGGTAGATGTACCTTGCCGCTGATGCGCTGCATCACACGATAAAATGCTGCTGCGGTGGCTTTTTTCAGCCAAGTCTCACCGGCGCGGGTATTGCGCTGGGCATAGGCGATATCAAAGCCCTTGCGCCAGGCGGCGATGAGGTCCGGGATTACCTCGGGCGGGTCTTGCAGATCGGCATCAATCACCACCACCGCTTCCGTCCCGCGGGCATGGTCGAGCCCGGCGGTAAGCCCGATTTCCTTGCCGAAATTGCGGCTAAGATTGAGAACGGAAACGCGCGAATCCCCAGCCTGAAGGCCCAGCATGACGGGAAGCGTAGCGTCCTTTGAGCCGTCATTGACATAAACCACCTCCCAAGCGAGGCCGACGCCCTCAAGCGCCGCCGAAAGCCGCGCATGGAATTGGGGCAGCACCTCCTCCTCATTAAAGGCGGGGACGACGATGGAAAGCGCGGGCGGGTCTTGGGACAAGCGCGTGGCCTCAAGGGAATGACCGGGGGTGATAACAACCGAGATAAGGCGAAAACATGGCCCTGCTGCGCTGCCGGGCAAGCCGAGCGGAATGGTTTTGCATCAGGCGCCCGAATCCCGGATGCTGTCCCGCGTAAGATAAGGAGCCCACAGATATGCCGGCCCCGCGCAACCTGACCGAGCTTGAAGCCGATATCCTCCGCGATCAGGCGCTGGTGGCCCATCCGCGCGCACCCTGGCTGGAGCCTAAAACCAGCGGTGGCGCGCCGGTGCTGGATTGCCTGATTATCGGCGCTGGGCAATGCGGCTTGGCGGTGGCGCATGCGCTCAAGCGGGACAAAGTCAGCAATATGCTGCTGATTGACCGCGCGGCGGAGGGCACGGAAGGCCCCTGGGTTACCTATGCCCGGATGCCCACTTTGCGGTCCTGGAAGGATCAGAATGGACCGGATTTGGGCATCCCTTCGCTGACCTATCAGGCCTGGCATGAGGCGCAATTCGGCGCCGACCATTTCGCCGCCATGCGCATGATCCCGCGCGAGGCCTGGCAGGATTACCTGAATTGGTTGCGCCGGGTGCTCGCCTTGCCGGTACAAAATGGCGTCACAGCTGGGCGCATTTCCCCGGCGCGCACGGATGATGGCTTGCCCTGCCTTCGCGTGGAAAGTTCGGCGGGGCCATATCTTGCGCGCAAGGTAGTGCTTGCAACGGGGCAGGAAGGGGTTGGTGAATGGTGGATGCCGGACTTCCTGCGCGCGTTGCCGGAAACTATGCGCGCCCATAGCGCGGATGAGATTGATTTCGCGGCACTCAAAGGCCGCGTGGTTGCGGTGCTTGGGGCCGGTGCTTCTGCCTTCGACAATGCCGCCATGGCGCTGCAGGCCGGGGCGGCGGAGGTGCATTTGTTCTGCCGCCGTGCCGAACCCATGATCATTCAGCCCTATCGCTGGCTCACCTTTGCCGGTTTTATGCGGCATATTTTCGAAATGTCGGATGAATGGCGCTGGCGCTTCATGTCCTACATCCTTGGCCTGCGTGAGGGGTTCCCCGCGGATACCTATGCGCGGGTGAATGCCTTTCCCAATTTCACCATGCATGTCGGGCGGCCCTGGGATGGGGCGCGCGTGGTGGATGGCCGCATTGAATTGGCAACACCGCGCGGTGCGTTTCAGGCGGATTACGCGATTTGCGGGACGGGCGTGCGTATGGACCCCTCGCTTATTCCAGCGCTTGGCGATTGCGCGGCGAATATCGCCTGCTGGGCGGATCGCTATACGCCCCCGCCTGAGGAAGCGAGTGAACGCCTGGGCGAATTTCCCTATCTGGCGCCTGATTATGCCTTTGTGGAAAAGCGAACAGGGGAAACGCCCTGGATTCGCGATATCCATTTGTTTGGCATCGGCACCACCATGTCCTTTGGCCCGGCAGGGTCTTCCATCAATGCCATGGCCATTGCAGCGCTTCGGCTTGCAGCCGGCATTACACGCGGGTTGTTCGAAGCCGATTTGCCGCGGCTTTACGGTGATTTGCGCCGTTATGATCTGGCGCAGGTGGTGCTTGACCCAAGCCGCATGGCGGCGGAGTGATCAGTGCATGTCCGCAGCGCATTCGTGCTGCAGACATGCATTTCAGAAGCAAAGCGACCCCGCAGGGTAATCCGACGGAGCAGCGCTTTTGCCTCAGTTCGCCGGTAAAGGCATCGTCCTTTTGCGCCAGGCGGAAGCCTGCATGGCGGAGGATTTCACATAGACCAGCACGGGCCGATCCGTAATCGCGAAGGCCTCTGCCAGGGCGCCTTCAATCTGATCTTCCGTTTCAATTGAAACCGCCGCAGCGCCAAAGGATTTTGCCCAGGCGATGAAATCCGGATTGGTGAGCCGGATTGCTTTGTCATAAGTGCGGCCCGGATAGCGACCTTCATGATGCATGCCGATGGTGCCGTAGCAGGAATTGTCGGACAGGATGATCACCGGCGCGACCCCTTCGCGCATCGCGGTCGCGATTTCATTGCCAGTCATCAGAATGCCGCCATCCCCCACAAAGGCGACTGCGCGCTTGCCCTTGCGCCGGAGCGACGCCGCCACTGCCATAGGCACCGCGGCCCCCATGGCGCCGACCACGGAAGCGAGGAAACACTGCGTTTGCTTGAATGGGAAATAGCGATGCAGGAAGGATGAGAAATTGCCCGCATCCGACGTAATGGCCGCATCCTTCGGCACATGCCGCGCCGCCGCCGCGCAGACCGCGCCGAAATTCACGCCGTCTTCCATCTTGTCCCATTCGGGCGCCAGCAGCTTACGGTGAATGGCATTGAGGCCGGAGACCCAGCGCTTGCGCGCCTCACTCGCTTCCGGGGCATTGCGCGCTAGTAAGCCTCGAATAACGGCAAGAGGATCAGCCGCAATTGGCAAATCCACGCGCCAGACGCGGCCGATTTCATTCGCATCGGGCCAGACCTGAACCATCGTCAGCTGCGGTTCGGGTGCGGCGGGGAAGCTATAGGATTGACTGATAGAATCCGACATGCGTTCGCCAAGGCAGATCATCAGATCGGCTTTTTTCATTTCCTCGATCAGCGGCTTTGGCACGCGAATGCCCATATAGCCGCCGTAATTCGGATGGTCGGCATCAAACAAATGCGGGCGGCGATGGGTTGGGCTGATCGGCAGCGTCCAGGCCTCCGCCAGCCGGTTCAAATCGGCTGAGGCGTTTTCGCCATGCGTCGCAAGCGCGCCACCCACCAGCACCAGCGGGCGTTCCGCATTGGCGAGAAGTTCCGCGAGCTTGTCCAAATCCTCCGCGCGTGGGCCAGCAAGCGGCATGGCGCGCGGCTTCACTACCGGGCCTTCCGCAGGCGCATCGAAAATATCTTCGGGCAGGATCACGGCGACGGGGCCCGGGGTGCCGGATTCCGCCAGATGGAAGGCGCGCGCAATCGTCTCACTCGCCTGGATCGGCTCGATCACTTCGAACACGCCCTTGGTCACATCGGACAGAAGCCGCGAATAATTCTGTTCCTGCAACGCCAGCCGGCCAATATCCTTGCGTTCCACGTGGCCAATCAGCATCACCAGCGGTGTCGCATCATGATAGGCGGTGTGGAGTGCGATCATGGCATTGGTCGCCCCCGGCCCGCGGGAGACCAGCGCAACCCCGGCGCGGCCATTGCGCATGCGCCCATCGGCCGCGGCCATGAAGCCCGCGCCGCCTTCATGGCGACAGACCACCAGATTGATGCCAGGAAAATCGCTCAGCGCATCCGTCAGCCCCAGATAGCTTTCGCCCGGCACGCAATAGATGATGTCAATGTCATGGGCCGCGAGGCTTTCGGCCAGCATAT
>CAIMVB010000454.1 GCA_903844785.1 uncultured Rhodospirillales bacterium
CGCCTTCACCCCAAACACGCCAAGCCATGCTGCCGGTACCACAAGGGGTTTCCGCCACGCGGGCCGAGGCCGCGAGTGGCACAAGGGCCGGGTGCAATTCCGCGGAACCGTCACCCGCGCGCCAGATGATATTGCTCATGCCTATGATCGATACTGTTCCGGCGGGGAGTTTACGGGTGCCTGCAGCGCTCTCCAAGCCCGCGCCATTTCAGAGCGGCTTTTGCGCCTTTTCCAGCAAACGCCCCAGGAAGCTGGGCTTTTTGGGCTCAGCGGGGGCTTTCGTCGCCTCGGCGGCGGCTTTGGCTTCGGCGGCGGCGCGCTTTTCCTTCTCGGCCAGCCATTTTTCCAAGCTCATGCCCGCTTTCGCGGCGCGTTTGGCTTCATAGGCGCGTTGCGCTTCGGTCAATTTCCGGTCAGCCATTGGATCACCTCTTTACTAGGGACTGAATGGCGCGGCGCGCGGCTTCCGGCAAGGGGCAAGAAGTGGCAGAAAGCGCCCATGGACGCGAAAGTAAAAGCTGGCATTTGGGTTTCCATGGCGATCCGGCTTTCCGATATGGCCGGGCGGGCCGCTGCTGTACTGCGCAAGGGGGACCCCGATAGCGGCGGCATCCTTTGCGTACTGCGCGGACGCGATGGTGTGCAGATACTCTCCCAAATCCGCGACGCCGAAGGCCGGCCGGCCTGGCTGCGCGCGACCGGCCCCGCTTCGGTGGATCAGGATGCCGCTGATGCCTATGTTGCGCGGCAAGTGCAGCGGGATCCTGATCTTTGGGTGGTCGAATTCGACGCACCCGATTTCCAACCACCTTTTGAGGCGCGGTTGGTCTAGCGCCCTACCCGCTCCAGCAGACGTCAGCCCTTCTGGGCCGCCTGGAAGGCTTCAAAGAATGCCGTTGGCTTGACGATACGGTTCTGCATTTTCACCAACGCACCGCTTTCCGCGACTTTCTTCAAATAAGCCGCCCAGGCCGGATCAGCGGCCATGGCGGCACGGCGCCGTTCACGATCTGCCTGGTCTTCATAGGCCCACATATGGACGATGGTGTTCAATTCACCCTCAATCGTCGTGAACCAGCCATAGCAGCGGCCAAGATGCTTTTTCTGGATCTCCCAGCCTTCCTTTTCATACAGGGCCACAAAGTCAGCGACCTTATTGGGCAGGCAGGTATAGATGCGAAGATCAACAATCATGATGCGGGCTCCTTCAAGGATGAACCGCTTATGCTAGCCACATCCCAGGCAAGGGGGCTACCCAGGCCTGAAGGGCGCGCAATGGTCGCTACCGGTCGGTCAAGCGTAATTCAATGCGCCGATTGCGCGCGAAGGCCTGGGGCGTGTCACCCTGATCAATCGGTTGCGCATCACCGAAGCTGGCGGCAGCCACCCGATTCGCCGGCAGCCCTTCCGAAATCAACATCTGCGCCACCGCAATGGCGCGCGCGGCCGCCAATTCCCAATTACTGGCGAAGCGTGAACTGCGAATGGGGTTGCGGTCCGCATGGCCATCCACGCGCAACACCCAGGCGACATCAGCCGGGATGAGCGGCGTCACTTCAGCCAAGACCAACGCCAGATCGCGCAATTGCCGCCGCCCCGCTTCCGATAATTCTGCGCTGGCCGGGGCAAAAAGCACCTCACCCTGGAAAACAAAACGGTCCCCGGCAATGCGCACTTCTGGCCTGTCGCCCAGCACATCACGTAGCCGGCCAAAGAAATCACTGCGGTAGCGCTGCAATTCCTCAACCCGCGCCGCCAGGGCCGCATTCAGCCGCTGACCCAATAGCGCGATTTGCGCATTGCGATCCCGCCCTTCGGCTTCCGCCAAATCCAGCGCCCGCGAAAGCCGCGCCAATTCCGCACGGAGCGCATCCGTCTGGCGCGTCAGTAGCGCGATTTGCGCCGCGGCGCTTTCCGCAAGCCGCGCACGTTCGCCCGATTCCGCTTCCGCCCGCTCTCGCCCGCGCTGTTCCTGCGCGGCGCGGCGTTCCAATTCATCGCGCAGCGCCGTCAGCGCCCGGATCTGTTCGGAAAGCCGCGCCATGTCCGAAAGCCGCTGCGCCACGGTTGCACGTTCCACCCTTACTTGCTGATCAAGGGCGGCGGCTTCGCGGCGCATGGCTTCAAGCGCGGCTTGCGCCGCCGCCAATTCCCCAAAGGCGGTGCGGCGTTCGCGTTCCAGATCGCTGATACGCGCTTCGGCACGCTGGCGCGCTTCGGCCAATTCGGCCTGGCTGCCGCGCAAATCGCGTTGCAGGCGGGCCGCATCGCTGCCGGCCGTCTCCGCACGCGCCCGTGCTTCAGCTAGTTGACGTTCCAGCGCTGCGGCGCGGTCCATCGCGCCACGCGCAGCAAGTTCCAAATCCGCAACACGCGCGCCAAGCCTTTCGCGTTCACCGCGCAGACCATCGCGTTCATTCGCCAGACGCTCTCTTTCCTCACGCAACAGCGTCAGTGACTGCGTGGCCGCATCGCGCGCCGCCGCTGTGCTTTGCAGATCAGCGCCAAGCCGGCCCAATTGCTGCCGCAACTGTTCACCCTGCGTCGCTTCAAGCGAAAGCAGGTCAGCCAATTCCGCGACACGGCGATTGAGCTGTTCCATCGCCTGTTCGCGGGAACTGAGAGCAACCGAAAGAAAACCCTGCGCCAGCACAAAGACCAGCAGGACGAAAATAATCACCATCAGCAATGTGGAAAGCGCATCCACATAGCCCGGCCATGCATCAAGGGACCCGCCGCGCCCGCGTCGTCTTTCGGAAGATCCCGCCATGTAGCTTTAACTCCGCACCCGCAACATCACCGCGGTTGTTCTTCCGCGATAGCGGCAATGGTGCGCGTGAGAATTTTAATCTCATTGCGGATATCATTGGTGGATTGGGCGCGGCCCTGCGTCGCTTCCTCAAGCAGGCGCGCCAGATAGATTTCCACGTTGCGCAAATGCCCGCGCATGGCCTCACCTTCGCTGCGGTCAGCCTGGCTTTCGGCAAGGCGCGTCATCGCCGGGCCAAGGCCATCCTGCGCATCGGCAATGCTGCGCATGAGCGTATTATTGGCGCGCAATTGTTCCGTAAGTACCGTCATGCGCTCTGTCAGCGTCATCAAGGCCTGGGAAGTGGCCGCGCGACCATCCTCCCCACGCACCATGATGGATTGCAGATTTTCCAGATTTTCCGCCGTTTGTTCCAGCAAAGCCTGGACATAGGCAGGCACGCTGCCCTCACCTTCCTGGCCCAGAATGCCAGAAGAAAGCCGCGTCAGCCCGGCCAGCCATTCTTCCAGATCATTAAAGAAGCGGTTCTGCGCCTGCCCCGCTGTCAGGTCCAGAAAGCCAACAACCAAAGCACCGGCAAGACCAAGCATGGAAGCGGAAAACGCCGTGCCCATGCCCTGCAAGGGCCGCGCGAGCCCAGCCTTCAATTGCTCAAACAGCACATTCAAATCGCCGGAGCCTACCGACATCCCGCCAATCACATCCGCGATGGAGGCAATGGTCAGCAAAAGCCCCCAGAAGGTGCCAAGCAGGCCAAGGAAAATCAGCAAGCCGGTGACATAGCGGGAAAGCTCTCGCCGCTCATCAAGGCGCGATTGCAGCCCATCCAAAACGCTCCGCATCGATGAAGCGGAAAGCGAAACGCGGTCATTGCGCCGGCCTGACAGCATGGAAACCATCGGCGCCAGCAGGCGCGGCTGCAACGCGGAAAGCCCATCCTTGGGCGCGCGGAAGCCTTCCACCCAGGCCACTTCACGCCTGAGTGACAGCACCTGGCTGAAGGTCATGCCAATGCCAAACAGCAGCACCGCCAAAATCACGCCATTCAGTAGCGGATTAGCCTTAAAGGCATGGATCAAATCCGGCGCCAGCATGGCGGCAATGCCCACCACGGCAGCCAGGAAAACCGCCATACGCCAGAGATAGATCGTGGGCTGGGTCATGGTTTCCGTGCCTCCGTATTCGGGCTTGCCACGCCGGGGGGCAGGATGTCCACCGCATCTTGCCCGGCAGCCAGCCGGCCAAGCGGGCGAAGGTCAATTCGGGTTGGCGCCAGACCGCCCGCCACCAGCGCAGACTTCACCGCCTGAGCGCGGGCCAGGCTGGCGCGCCTTGCGGCGGAAACATCTTCCGCGGGGCCTGCCACCTGGGCTTCCACCGTAATCCTGCCTTGGGGCAGGGCAGCAAGTTCCCGCGCAAGCGCCTGCACGGCGCTGGTCTGCGCCGCGGTAAGTTCGGCGCCCGTCATTCTCACGCGAAATCCCCCCTGAGGAAGGCTTTGCAAACCCTGAAGCGGTCCGGCCTGAGTTTGCGGTGTCTGGGGCCGAAGGGGGGTTAGTTGCACCGGTGGCGGCGGTGTCGGGGCGGGGTCTGGCGGCAGCCCTTGGTCGGGCGTTTCAGCCCACGCGGCGCCAGTCAGAAGGCCCAGCCCTGCCAACAGGGCGGTTCGCCTGGAAAGGTGAGCCCCTCCCTTGTTCATCCCGCCGCCTGATGCGCCTTTACGGCGGCAATACCCTCGGCCACCACTTCCCGAAGTTTCGGTTGCAGGGTCGGGTTGCCGCAAACCACC
>CAIMVB010000455.1 GCA_903844785.1 uncultured Rhodospirillales bacterium
GCTTGTTCCGTAATGCGCTTTATCGCCGCATCATAGGCACGCTTGCGCACCGCCTCATCAGCGGAACCCCCACCCTGATTTACAAGGTCAATCACCTGCTGATCGCGCGCATAATCCTCATTCCCGCCCGCGAACCATTGCGGCATGAAGGCCGAGACGTCATTGATCGAATAACTGCCCCAACTGCCCATAGCGAGCGCCAATTCACCGCGTTGTGAACGTTGGATCTGCGCAGCCACTTGCATCAGATTAAGCTGAGCGCGGATGCCTACCGCGCGCAGGTAATTCTGTACTGCTTCAGACCATTGCCGCGGCTGGACGTAGGAAGTCAATTCAATGTCAAAGCCGTTCGCAAAGCCTGCTTCGGCCAGCAATTGCCGCGCCTTGGCCGGGTTGTATTCATACTGCGTAGCGACATCGCCATTGCAGCCGAATTGTGAAGGGTAGCAAGGCGCAGGTGGCACGCGCGAACCGCCGGTCACCAACTTGTCGGCCAAGGATTTGCGGTCAATGGCGTGGAAAATCGCCTGGCGCACTTTGAGATTGGTCAATGGATTACCGGCGCCAGTCCGCCCGGCTGCATCCATATTAAGATAGCCAACGCGCATGGATTCTTGTTGTACCGCCTGCAGGAAGGGCAGGCGATTCACATTGGCGATATTGTCTGGGTTGATATTCCAGATCCAATCGACCCGCTGGGCCAGAAGCTCGGTCAATTCCGTGGCGGCATCAGAAAGATAGCGCGCGGTGATCTTTTGGATGGTGGGGCGCCCCTTGGGCCCACCCTGGTAGTAACCATCGAAGCGTTCGTATTCGACCCCGTTCGAAACATCGACCTTGGTGAAGCGATATGGCCCGGTGCTGATCGGCATGCGGGAAAAACCATCCGGCCCCACACGTTCGCGGTAAGCCTTGGGCCAGATCGGCGTGACCATCGCCAGATAATCCAGCGCAGCAGGGTTGGGCCGCTTCATCTTGATGCGCACCGTATTGGCATCCAGCTTTTCCGCGCCTTCAATCCAGGAATAATTCCCCGGCGTTGAAAGCCGCCCGCCCAATTCGGCAATGCCGTTCATGGTATAGACAACATCATCCGCGCCGAAATCACTGCCATCATGAAACTTCACGCCGGGCCTGATCTTGAAATCAATCGCTGTATTGCCCTGCCAGGCCCATTCGGTCGCAAGCGCCGGCACATTACGGAAGGTCTCAGGATCGCGATGCACCAGCCCATCCATCGCCTGATGCGCGATGATGATGCCAGTACGCTGGCTATTGAAGTAAGGGTCCACATTGGGCACGGCATCGCGGAAGGCCACGCGCAAGGTATTGGCGCTGCGCTGCGCCATCACTGGCCCAGCACCAATGCCTGTTAAAGCCAAGCCACCGGCGGCGGCCGCCACACCCTGGCCAAGGCCACGTCTGCTGATCTTCATCTGATTTGCTCCCTGTTAGAAATGCAAGACTAGATACAAGCCCGAACGCAGTGCAAGCGTTGCAGCGCGATCAATCAATCTTTGCGCCGGACACCCGCACCACCTCGGCCCATTTGGCAATCTCGCTCCGGATGAAGGCATCAAAGGTCTCGGGACTGGTCCCGCCCGCCGGGGTGAGTGCGGGCGGCGCGCCGCCAAGTTCTGCAATGCGCGCGATATAGCCAGGGTCGCGCGTGATCGCATCAATCTCCGCCCCCAGCCTTTCAATAATCGGGCGCGGGGTGCGCGATGGCGCCTGCACACCGAACCAGGCTGTCGCTTCAAAATCGCGAATACCGGCTTCGGCCAAGGTCGGGACATCCGGCAGCGCCGATGTCCGCACATTGCTGGTAACCGCCAAAGCCCTGAGCCTGCCATCGCGGATATGCCCGATACAGCTTGGCATGTTGTCGCAGCCCGCATCCAGCCTTCCGGCCACAATTTCAACAAGCATCGGCCCTGCACCGCGGAAAGGCACATGGGTGATATCCGTGCCGCTGCGCAGCTTGAACATTTCCATGGTCATGTGGGGTGAACCACCTGACCCGCTGCTCCCGTAATTCAACTTGCCCGGATTGGCCTTGGCACCCGCAACCAAATCACTCACGGTCCGATAAGGCGAATTGGCGGTGACGAAAACAACATTCGGCACACGGATGACCAAGCCAACCGCGGCCAAATCCTCGGGCTTCGTCGTCATGCGCGGGCCCCAGAGCGAATAATTGATCGCAGCTGTGGAAATGGTGCACATAAGCAACGTATAGCCATCGGGTTCCGACCGCGCGACCATTTCAGCACCCAGATTTCCCGTGGCACCGGCGCGGTTTTCCACAATCACCGGCTGGCCGATCCGCGCTGAAAGTCGTTCGGCCATGATGCGACCGGCGATATCCGTGGTCCCTGCGGGCGGGAAGGGAACCACAAGCCGCAAGGGGCGGGTTGGAAAGGCCTGAGCGCGGGCAAGGCCGGGCGCGGCCAAAGCGCCGGCCATGCCAGCCAGAATGATACGGCGGCCCAGCAGGGCGTTGTTCTTCGTCATGTTTTGTTCTCCTTATTCCACGCGAATTTCGGCTTGGCGCACCACGTCCGCCCAGCGCGTGACTTCGGCCCGCATGAAGGCAGCGAAGCTTTCTGGGCTTGAACCACCATCGGGCGTCAGGCGGGGGGGATCGGCGCCGAAGGCCGCGATGCGGGCGCGGAAATCGGCATCCTTGCCAATCGCATCCAATTCGGCGCCAAGCCGCGCAATGACCGAGGCGGGGGTGGCGCCCGGGGCCAGCACGCCGAACCAGGCGGTGGCTTCAAAGCCCGGCATGCCCTGTTCGGCGATGGTCGGCACATCCGGCAGCACGGCGCTACGCTCCGCACCTGTCACGCCAATGGCGCGGATTTTCCCTTCCCGCACGAAAGTGAGCGCCGAGGGGATATTGTCCATCCCCAATTCGATCCGCTCGGCCACCATTTCGGTCAGCATGGGGGCGGAACCGCGGAACGGCACATGGGTGATCTGAATGCCTTGCGCCAGGCGAATTTGCTCAATCACCACATGGGGGGAGGTCGCGATGCCGGCGGTGCCATAATTCAGCGCACTGGGCTTGGCTTTGGCTTCGCGCACCATATCAGTGAGCGAGCGGATAGGCATCCGATTGGCCGCCATCAGCACATTCGGCACGCGGCACATCAGGCCAACCGCGGCCAAATCTTCCGGCTTGAAGGGCATGCGGTTGCCGAAAACGGCAAAATTGATCGCCCCCGTGCCGATGGTGGTCAGCAGCAGCGTGTGGCCATCTGGTTCTGATCGCGCGACGAATTCCCCGCCGACATTGCCCGAAGCCCCCGGCCGGTTATCCACGACCACCTGCTGGCCCAACCGGGCTGCGAGGCGCTCGGCGGTCAGGCGCCCAACCAGATCCGTGGTCCCGGCGGGGGTGAAGGGGATAACAAGGCGGATGGGCCGGGCGGAGAGACCCTGCGCCAGGGCGGGCAGTGGCAAGCCGGCCCCAATCGCCAGGGCGCCCAAGCTACGGCGGGTAATCATATGTTCTAGCCTCCCGGTTATTCGCTTTGGCATCAAGGTGGCCTGTGATCCCGGTTAGATCAACCTTTGTCGGCCCGGTTTCGCTCAGGGGCTTTCCTCGCCTATGATCCCTAGTGGAAAGGGCTTCGGTGCAGATGGGATTCTTGCGGCTTTATGGACGGGTGCTTAGGCTGCTGGCGGCGGATCGTGCCGTGGCGATTGGGCTTGCCTTGGCCGCGCTTGCCATTGCCGGGTTGCAATTCCTGGAACCGGTGCTGTTTGGGCGGGTGATTGATCTGCTCGCGCGGTCTGATCGGATGCAGGAATCCGCGGTGTGGGCTGAAGCGCTTTCCCTGCTGATCATCTGGGGCGCGGTTGGGCTTTCGGCCATAGGCGCCAATGTCACGGTTGCGCTTTTCGCAGACCGCATGGCGCATCGCAATCGCCTGAAGGTCATGCATGATTACTTCCAGCATGTATTGTCCCTACCGCTATCCTTTCATGGGGATACGCAATCGGGCCGGCTGATGAAGATCATGCTGGTGGGCGCGGATAATCTTTTTGGGCTTTGGCTGTCCTTTTTCCGCGAACACCTAACCACTTTCATTTCCGCCATTGTGCTGCTGCCCCTTACGCTGATCCTGAATTGGCGCCTTGGGTTGCTTCTTATTATCCTGGTACTGATTTTTGGCGGCCTTGCGGCCTTTGTCATCCGCCGTACGGAAAGCGCGCAGCGCCAGGTTGAATCGCTGCATACCCAGCTTGCCGGCAATGCGCAGGATGCGCTTTCCAATGTGGTGGTGGTGCAATCCTTCACCCGTCTTTCGAATGAGGCGCGGCTTTTTGGCGATATCATCCGCCAAGTGATCACGCATCAATTCCCGGTTTTGAATTGGTGGGCTGTGGTGGCGGTGATGACCTCCGCCGCTTCCACCATTTGCGTCATCATGATCTTCATGCTCGGCACGTGGTTGCATTTGCGAGGGCAGGCGACGGTGGGGGAAATCGTGTCCTTCATGGGCTTCGCCACCATGCTGATCGGCAAGCTGGAAGGGGCGGTGGGTTTTGCCTCTCGGCTAGTGTTGCTGATGCCCTCATTGTCAGAGCTGTTTTCCGTGCTGGATGCGCGCACCACGGTGCCGGAGAAGTCCGATGCGCTGGATATTCCCCGCGCGAATGGCGAAGTAGCCTTTGAAGATGTGGCCTTTGCCTATCCCGGCGGGCCGTCGATTTTCAGCCAGGTGAATTTCTCTGCAGCACCAGGCAAGACGATTGCGCTGGTGGGGCCGACTGGGGCGGGCAAATCCACCGCCATGGCGTTATTGCAGCGGCTATGGGACCCGAAGGAAGGGCGCGTCACGTTGGATGGCCATGATCTGCGCGATATTTCGCTGGAAAGCCTGCGCCGCAATATCGGTGTGGTGTTCCAGGAAAGCACGCTGTTCAACCGCACTATTCGCGAAAACCTGCTGGTGGGCCGCCCGAATGCGACGCAGGAAGAACTGGAACATGCCTGCCGGCTGGCCGAAGCGCATGATTTCATTCAGCGCCAGCCCCATGGCTATGACACCATGATCGGGGAACGCGGCAGTTCGCTTTCCGGCGGGCAGCGTCAGCGTTTGGCCATTGCGCGGGCGCTCCTGAAAGACCCGCCGGTGCTGATTTTGGATGAAGCGACCAGCGCGCTGGATGCCGCCACTGAAGCGCGGGTGCAAAAGGCCTTAGCGGCGCTGATGGCCGGGCGGACCACCTTCATCATCGCCCATCGGCTTTCCACGGTGCGCGATGCAGATGAAATCCTGGTCTTTGCCGGTGGCCAGATTGCCGAACGCGGCGGCTTCAAGGAATTGGTCGCCCAAGGCGGGCATTTCGCGGAATTGGTTCGCACGCAGCTGACGGGTTCTGCCGGCGATTGATCATGATCAATACGCGGCAGTGAAGCCCTGCCAGGATGGCGTTGTTTCGAACCATCCGGAAGGCATATCCGCCATGAATCATCGTCACCGCAAGGTTTTGCACGCGATTTTCGCCCACCCCGTCAGCGCCAATATTGACCCCAAGGCCGTGGAGGCGGTGTTTGAGGAATTGGGGGCTGAGGTTTCCCATAATGGTTCGGGCCGGCTGGCGGTGAAGCTCGCGGGCCATGCCCATGCCTTTCACAATACGCAGCATAGCCTTTCCAAGGATGAGGTAGTGGCCATGCGGCATTTTTTGACGCAAGCTGGCGTGGATCCGGGCCGCGATTACCCGCTTTGAATGCCGGGCGGGGCAGGGCCGGGCGGAAGAAGGAAAACACCCATGACGCTTCATCGTCGCCAGTTCATGGCCGGGGCCGCTGGCTTGGCCGCCCTTTCCCCGAGCCTTGGTCATGCCCAGACGCGCTGGCAAATGGCCACGCCCTATGCGGATGGCAATTTGCACACCCGCAATATCCGGACCTTCATTCAGGAAGTTGAGCAGGCAACCGGCGGGCGGCTTTCCATCCAGCTTCATTCCAATGGCAGCCTTCTGCCCATGCCGCAAATCAAGCGCGGGGTGCAGCAAGGCCAAGTGCAGCTTGGCGAAATTTTGCTGACGGCCTATGCGAATGAGGATGTGTTTTTTGATGCCGATGCCATTCCGCAATTGGTGACAAATCTGGCCGAGGCCAAGAAGCTTGCTGACCTTCAAAAGCCTTATATTGAGGCGCGGCTGGCGCGGCAGGGCCTCAGCCTGCTGTACATGGTGCCTTGGCCTGCGGCCGGGCTTTATGCGCAGCAGCCCATCACCAGCCTGGAACAATTGCGCGGCCAACGCTTCCGCACCTTCAGCCCAATGACCAATCGCTTCGCCACCATCATTGGCGCCAACCCAACCTTGGTGCAGGCCGCTGAATTGGCGCAGGCCTTTGCCACTGGCATTGTCAGCGCGCAGATCACCTCGGCCGCGACAGGGGTTGATACCTCCGCCTGGGATTACGCGAAGATTTTCACACCGCTCGGTTTTTCCATGACCAAGAATGCGGTGTTTGTATCGCGTCGTGCGCTGGAAGGTTTGCCCGCAGATGCCAGAACGGCGCTGATGGAAGCCTCGGCACGTGCTGAAGCGCGGGGCTATGAACTCAGCCGTGACTCCCAATCCCAGGCCGAAGCCACGCTCGGTCAGCGCGGGATGCAGGTGCTGCAACCGAGCGAGCAATTACTGGCCGATTTACGCCGGGTCAGCCAGCAAATGACCCAGGAATGGATTGAACGGGCGGGCGAGGATGGCAAGAAGCTGATTGACGCTTATCTGGCTGCTCGTTGAGTGCAGTTGGGGCAAATTTTGCCCGCAAATTGAGCGCGGGAAACAATGAGGGGGGTGGGGCGCGTGCCTGCCCCCCTTGTCTATTTCCGGTATAATGCAACTATCAATAATTCGGTCATTCATAGCAGGGGGCTTTCATGAAGAAATTGTCACGCCGCAATGTGCTTGCAGCGCCTTTCATCCTGGTGCCACTCACTGCCCAGGAAACCCAGGCTCAAGCCCGCTGGCAGGTTGCCACCGCCTATCCAGATGGTAATTTTCACACCCGCAATATCCGAAGCTTCCTTGATGAGGTGAAGGCGCAAACTGGCATTGATGCGCAGCTTCATTCCAATGGCAGCCTTTTGCCGATGCCGCAGATCAAACGCGGCGTGCAACAGGGGCAAGTGCAGATTGGTGAGATCTTGCTTTCTGCCTATGGCAATGATGACCCATTCTTTGAGGTAGATAGCATCCCTCAGCTTGCCTGGACTGATGAACAAGCCCGCAAGCTCGCGACATTGTCGCGCCCCTATATCGAAGCGCGCTTCCAGCGGCAGGGGCTGAGCGTGCTCTACAGCGTGCCTTGGCCGCCTTCGGGCTTCTATACCAATGTGCCCGTGGAAAACCTGGAAGTGCTGCGCGGGTCGCGTATGCGTACCTTCAACGCCATGACCAATCGCTTCGCGACATTGCTGGGCGCCACGCCAACCCTGGTGCAGGCAGCGGAAGTGCCGCAAGCTTTTGCAACTGGCGTGGTCAATTCCATGGTCACCAGTGCAGCCACAGGCGTGGATAGTGCGGCCTGGGATTTTGCGAAGGTTTTCACGCCCATTGGCTTTACCCGCACGCATAACGTTATTTTCGTACAACGCCGTGCTTTTGAAGCCTTGCCGGCCGCCCAGCAAACCGCGATGCGCGAAGCAGCCAAGCGCGCTGAAGATCGCGGCTGGGCCCTAAGTGCGGAAGCGCGCGACGCCGCCCAGGCCACCTTGGCCGCGCGTGGCATGCAGGTGGCGCAGCCAACACCGGCAGTGATGGAAGGCCTGTCGCGCATCAGCCAGACAATCGCCCAGGAATGGGCGGCGCGTGCTGGTGAAGATGGTGCGAAGCTTCTGGCCGCGTATAGGGGCTGAAGAGAATGGCTTTCTTGCGCAGGGCTCTTGATGGGCTTTATGACGTCTCAGCAGGGCTGGCTGCGCTTTCCCTGCTTAGCATTTTTCTTGTCATGATGGCCCAGGTTGCCCTGCGCGAGATGAATATCCAATTTGCTGGCGCGGATGATCTCAGTGCTTATCTGTGTGTCGCCACGACGTTTTTTGCGCTGGCGCGCACTTTCAAGAATGGTGAATTGATCAGGGTGGGCCTTGCGATTGATAAGCTTTCACCCCGTGCGCGCCACTTGATCGAGATCATTGTACTTTCCATGGCGGCGGTTGCTGTTGGTACAATTGTTTGGTTCACTTTTAATGATGTACTTTTTGCTATTGAGATCGAGGAAGTGGCTCAGGGTACAGTAGCCTTCCCGCTTTGGATTCCAAAAATGGCTATGCCGATTGGCGCGGGGATTTTGCTTATCGCCATTCTTGATGAACTGATCCGCGTTCTGGTTGGGGAGGTGCCCGCCTACGTAGCTGCCGCAGCCGACCGTGCCGCGCGCGGCGATTTTTCGGCGGAGGTTTGAACCGTGGAATTACTGAGTTTCGCCCTGCTGCTGCTGATCCTGCTTTGCGTGCTTTTGGGCACCGGCCTTTGGATACCCATGAGCCTCGCGGTGGTTGGCTATATCGGCATGATGGCGGTGCACCCGCAGCCCGGCCTGTTTCTGGCGAGTTCCATGTGGGAATCGACCGGTTCATGGACCTTGGCAGCGCTGCCGATGTTCGTGTGGATGGGTGAGATCCTGTTTCGCACCAAATTATCCGAGGAATTGTTCAACGGTCTTTCGCCCTGGGTGCGCTGGCTTCCAGGGCGGCTCTTGCATGTGAACATTCTGGCTTGTGGCATCTTTGGTTCTGTTTCTGGGTCTTCTGCTGCCACCTGCGCCACTGTTTCCAAGATCGCGCTGCCGGAATTGCGCCGCCGCGGCTATGATGAATCGGTTGCTGTTGGCAGCCTCGCGACCGCTGGCACACTCGGCATCATGATCCCGCCTTCCATCATCATGGTGGTTTATGCGGTGGCGGCCGAGGTTTCGATTGTGCGCGTATTCATTGCTGGCATGATCCCCGGCATTCTCGTGATGGCGCTTTTCAGCGCCTATATCGCGATTTGGGCCGTGCTGAACCCGACGAAACAGCCACCGAAAGAACCAGCACTCAGCTTTCGCGAGAAAATGCGGGCCAGTGCACAGTTGATTCCCTGCGCCATTTTGATCATCGCGGTTATTGGGACGATGTTTGTTGGTTGGGCAACAGCAACGGAAGCTGCGGGTTTTGGTGTACTTGGATCGCTTATTCTCGCAGCCGTGACGCGTACCCTCACTTGGCAGAGTTTCAAGGAAAGCCTGATGGGTGCGACGCGGCTTTCCTGCATGATCATGTTTATCCTGGCAGGTGCGGCTTTCCTCACTAAAGCGATGGCGCTGACAGGTATTCCTTCGGCGCTTGCCGCTGGAGCTGAGGCGCTTAATCTTGGCCCCTTCGGCATCATCGCTATCCTGACCGTAGTTTACCTTATTTTGGGTACTGCCCTGGATGGTGTTTCCATGATTGTACTGACAACATCCATCGTCGTTCCCATGGTGCAGTCGGCGGGCTTTGACCTGGTGTGGTTTGGCATCTTCATCGTGCTGCTGGTGGAGATCGCCGAAATAACGCCGCCACTCGGGTTCAATCTTTTTGTCATGCAAACAATGACAGGCAAGGAGCAGACAGAGGTCGCCTGGGCATCCCTGCCTTTCTTCTTGATGCTGGTGCTGACCGTGGTGCTGATTACGCTTTTCCCGGTGACCTTGGTGACCGGTTTGCCCGAATGGTTATTGGCTCGTTAGTCAGATGCTTGATAAGCCGGAACCGGCGGTTGGAATAATCTTCTAAGCCGGTTCCGGCCAATCCTGCCTTTCAAAGCGCTGAACTTCCAGCAAATAGCCGGCGGGATCGTGGAAGAAGAAATGCGTTACGCGATAGGCTTCGGAATATTCCACCCGTTCCGGCACTTTCACCCCGCGCGCCTTTAGTTTGGCATGCCAGCCTTCCACATCCGGATCAACGAAAGTGAAAACCACCCCGCCCTGCACGCGCGGATTTTCTGAAGCGCGCGGCGCACGCGCGCGGCAAATGCCAAGAAAGCCGCGCTCACCCGGGGATGTTGCGTAAATCCGGCAGGTGCCCTGGTCTTGCACCAGGGCAAGGCCAAGCGTGTTTTCGTAAAACTCCCAGGAAGAGGCGGGGTCTTCCGCATAAAGGAAGGTGATTTGCTGGGCGAAGCGGCTTGGTTCCATCATCAAACCCTAAGATCAATTCCGAAGCGATACCATATCATATTGGTGCTTTTGAATGCCTGATGGTCCGATAGGGCGGGCCAGAACTTCAGTCATACCCTATTAAACTTTACAAAACGCAATTAATAGGCTTGCATCATGATCTTGTTGGGCATCCGTTGAAGGGCCCTTCGGTTGGGGAATAAGACATGAGCGATTTGGCAAATAAGATTACCGGTCAGATACCGGTGAAGGAACCGCAATGGCTGAAGGAATTCAAAGCCTTCATCATGCGCGGCAATGTCATTGATCTGGCGGTTGGCGTGGTGATTGGCGCTGCCTTTACCGCCATTGTTACCTCCATGGTGGAGGATTTGTTCAATCCCATTCTTGGTCTGCTGATGGGGGGTATGGATTTCTCCAACCTTTTTGTGGTGATTTCCGGGGAACGCAAGGCAACACTGGCGGCGACGCGCGATGGTGGTGCGGCCGTATTGGCGGTTGGCAAATTTCTCAATGCCATCATCAAATTCGTCATTGTCGGCTTTGCTGTATTCTGGATGGTGAAAGTGCTCAGCAAATTGCAGGCTTCTAAGGCCGTGCAAGACGCAAAAGCCCCGCCTCCTACGCCGACAGAGGCATTACTGGCAGAAATCCGCGATGAATTAAGGGCGCGTAAGGTCTAAAGAACGCGCCTTTATCATCAGCTTGGCAGGACCACCGGTTGGGGGTCCAGCCATTGCTGAAACCATGATAGACTGAAGTGTAGATGCGGCCCGGTGACGCGCCCTGTCATGCCAATGGCGCCGATCCTTTGACCTTTGGTGATGTTCTCACCTTCTCGCGCCGCGATTTCCGAAAGATGGGCATAGAGCGAATTCACGCCATGCCCATGATCCACCACGATCAATTTGCCGAAAAAATGAAACTCATCAGCCAGGGTCACCCGGCCGGCGGCGCATGAAACCACTGGGGTGCCTGTAGGAGCGGCGAAATCAAGCCCGTAATGCGGCTGGCGTGGCTGGCCATTCAGGATGCGTTGGCTGCCGAAAACACCGGAAATGCGGCCTGGGGCGGGGCGCACAAAACCCTCGGCAAAGCCTGTCAGGCCTGATTCCAGGGCGCGGATGGCGCCAAGTTTTTCGCGTTCGCGGGCGATGCGGGTCAGGGTTTCGGCATCTGGCGTCACCTGCGCTGGGGGCAGGCCGGAAATGCTCTCGGTCGGCCATTGCCGCTTCGCGATATTCAAAACCCGTGTTTCTGCGGCACCTGCAGGAGCGGTAATGGCAAGCCTGGCCTGGGCCGCATGGTCCCGCCCAAAGCCAAAGGCGAAATCCCCGGCGGGCGAGACCCTGACCGCGCGGCCATCCAGTGCCAGCCTAGTGCCCGGCGCGGCGCGGCCCACCACAAAGCCGCCCTGGGTCAACGCGGCTTCATTCAGCATCACGGCCCTGGCCCGCCCAGCCAGCAGCAGCGCGGGCGCGGCAAGCACTAGGCGTCGGAATAATTGAGGCGTCATAACAAGCGTCCTTGGCGAGAGGCATCGGCGCTGACGCCCACTTCGCCATCCGCGAAGGTCAGGCGCAAGCTCTGTCCCGGCGCAATGCTGCCCGCTGCTACCACGGGCGCCCCTTTGGCGTCCCGCACCAGGGCGAAACCGCGCGCCAACACGGAAGTATAGGAAGCACTTTCCAGCCGCGCCGATAGGCCTTCAAGCACTGCTTGGCGCTGGCGCAGCATGGCCTGTACCGGCGCGGGCGAAAGCCGAGCGAGGCCTGGCGCGGCGCCAAAGCCATCACGCCGCCGCGCCCAGGCAGCACCTAACCGTAAGCCAGCCGCTTCCAGCGCTGCGCGGCGGGCCAGAATGCCCTCTCGCGGGTGGGGGATGCGCATGGCAGCAAGCTTTTGCACCCTGGTGGCCAAATTGGCGGAAACGGCACGCGGCAGCCTTTCCCCCCAATCATCCAGGCGCTGCCGCGATTGCGCGAGCCGCGCGGGCACATCCGGCAGGCCGCGTTCGGCGCGCAGCAAGCGAAGCCGCGCGCCATTGATCAGGCCAGAGGCCGCCTGACCCAAGCGCGCGCCCGTTTGCATCAGGGCTGCAGAGATTTCCGCCCGCGCCGGCACGGCAAGTTCAGCCGCCGCAGTGGGGGTGGGCGCGCGGCGGTCAGAGGCGAAATCAATCAGCGTGGTATCGGTTTCATGGCCGACAGCGGAAATCAGCGGAATCGTGCTCTCAGCGGCGGCGCGGATGACGATTTCCTCATTGAAGGCCATGAGGTCTTCAAGGCTGCCACCGCCGCGCGCCACAATCAGCACATCGGGGCGCGGTACGGCACCGCCTGCGGGCAGGGCGGAAAAACCCCTGATGGCGGCCGCGATTTGTTCCGCCGCCCCCTGGCCCTGCACCGCCACAGGCCACAGCAGGATATGGCGCGGAAAGCGTCGCGCGATGGTGGTGCGAATATCCTGAATGACCGCGCCTTTTTCGCTGGTAATCACGCCAATCACGCGTGGCAATAAGGGCAGGGGGCGCTTGCGGCTTTCGTCAAACAGCCCTTCTTCCAACAGGCGCTTACGCAAAGCCTCGATGCGCGCGAGCAGCGCGCCTTCGCCCGCATATTCCAGCCTTTCAATCACCAGCTGGTATTTTGACCGATCCGCATAGGTGGAAATCCGGCCCGTGGCGATCATCTCCACGCCGTTTTCCGGCATGGTGCCGATATTGCGGAGCGAGCCTTTCCAGATGACGGCTTCTATCTTCGCATCCTGATCCTTGAGCGAGAGGTAGATATGCCCGGAAGGATAGCGCTTCATTTCCGTGATTTCGCCGCGCAGGCGCAACCGGCCAAATGCGCCTTCCAGCGTGCGGCGAATGGCGCCAGCCAGATCAGCGACGCCATATTCGGGAATGTTATTGGGCCGGGATTCGTCCATCGCCCAATTCTAACCCGGAACGGGGGCTGATGGAATCAGCCCCGCCGGTTTTGCAACTGCGCGGCTATTCGCCGGCAACCCCGCTGCGCGCCACGGCCTGCGCCTGGGCGGCGAGGGCTCGGGCCATCTGGCTTAGCGCTTCCTGGTGCTTGTCATTGTCAATCAACGCGAAGTTGCGCGCCAACTCCAGGCACATGCGCTGGCGCTGAGACATTGAAGGATCCATGGTTTCGGATCTCAGCCCTTCAAAGAACCAGGAAATCGGCACGCCGAGCACCTGGGCAATGCCGTAAAGCCTGCCGGCGGAAATGCGATTAAGGCCACGTTCATATTTATGCGCCTGCTGATAGGTAACACCGATCATCTTGGCCAATTGCTGCTGCGAAAGCCCCAGCATGGTGCGCCTTTCGCGAATACGCGCGCCCACATGTTTATCAGCGGCATTGGCCCTTTGGGTGGATACCACTTCAGTGATACCGGTTTCAGCCTGCCGGAATGGCTTTGTAAGTTCGACGATATTGTCCATTAATCCGATTCCTCAGCGGGGCATCATGCCCTTCACTGAAGGCGGATTATCCGCGGTATTCATGATCAAGCGGTGAATAAGCGGCCCATAAATGCAACCGAATTATCCCCGCATGCGTGATTTTAGCGCCGCCAATTCGCTCCGCAGTGTCTCAATTTCTCTCTTTAACGCCTCGGTTTCATCACCTGGCGTGTTTTCCTCGCGACGGGCGAAAGGGGTGAACAGGCTCATCGCGCGTTCCATCATGGCAATATTCTGCTTGCCCACTTCCTGCAGATTGGGAACGCCGCTTGGGAAGGGCATAAAGCCCCCCATGGTCTTGGTCAGCGTATCGCGCATCTGATCCTGTTGCTGGGCGAAGGATGCCATGGCTGCTTCCAAATAGCGCGGCACCAAGGATTGCAGATTATCGCCGTAAAGCCCGATCAATTGCCGCAGCACGGTGGTGGGCAGCATGTTCTGCCCCTTGCCTTCCTGGTCCACAATAATCTGGGTCAGTACGCTGCGGGTGATATCCTCGCCCGTCTTGGCGTCATAAACCACGAAATCCCGCCCATCCTTAACCATCGCGGCCAGATCATCCAGCGTGACATAGGCTGAGGTTTCAGTGTTGTAGAGCCGCCGATTCGCGTATTTCTTGACAACAACAGGGGGCAGCGCCTTTTGTTCGCCGGCTTGGGGGGATTGACGACCCGACATGGTAACTTGCCTCGGCTTATGCGGTTATTGCGTAAAGCTAGCATGGTTCATGCCGCAATGCGAAAGCCCATTGCGCTGCAAAAACACGCCCTGCTTTCCGTATCCGCCCAGGGTTTCTGCCGCTATAAGGCCTGATCATGGCTGGCCCCGAGGATCTCGACCGATTGGCGGAAGACTGGATCTCGCTTTGGCAGAGCGAGGTGGCCGGGCTCGCCGCCGATCCGGAACTGGCAGAAAAATGGGCGGCTTTTGCTTCGCTGGGGGCGGCTTGGCTCCGCGCGGCGGCGCATTTCTCCAAGCCCTTCACCCCTGGGGCGGCGCCCGCGCATGACAGCGCCACTGCGCCGCCGCGGCCCACGGCCCCTGCCGCTCCATCTGGGGCTGGCGGGGATCAGGGCGCTGGCGGCGGGGGGGATGCTCCCCGGGATGCCATGGCCGAGCGGATTGCCACCCTGGAGCGCCGGCTTGCCGATCTCGAAAGCGGGGCAGGCGGAACTGGCGCGCATCAGCGCCGCCCTCGCCAGCGCCGGCCACGCGCCTGAGGCGTTTCGCAGCGCGGTTTTGAATCGGCTGCTGCGGGCGGATCGTGCTTTGGTGTCGGGCCTCGCTGCCTATCGGCGCCACCCTTTTCAGCGTGTAACGGCGCCGATGCCGGCCATTTGGGCCGAGGAAGACACCAAATTATTGGATTATGGCGGCAAGGGGCCCACGGTCGTTTTTGTGCCTTCCCTGGTGAACCGGGCCTATGTGCTTGATTTAATGCCGGAAGCTTCCGTGCTGCGTTGGCTGCCGGGGCAGGGGTTTCGCACCCTATTGCTCGATTGGGGCTGGCCGGGGGAAGCTGAACGGCATTTTACCTTGACCGATTACATCGCAGGCCGGCTGGAACGTGCCCTGATGGCTGCCCCTGGCCCGGTGATCCTGGCGGGCTATTGCATGGGGGGCTTGCTTGGGCTGGCGCTGGCCTTGCGGCGGCCGGATCTGATCAGGGGCCTCGCTTTGCTGGCGACCCCTTGGGATTTCCATGCCGGGCCGGAAGGTGAGGCCCGCGCCCGCGCCGCCGCCGCTGCCCTGCCGGGGCTGGAGGCACTGATGGAACCCACCGGGGCGCTGCCGGTGGATGTGCTGCAAACCCTGTTCGCCAGCCTTGACCCCTTTGGCATTGCTGAAAAATTCCGCGGCTTTGCCAAGCTGGACCAAGCTTCCCCTACCGCCAGGCGCTTTGTGGCGCTGGAAGATTGGCTGAATGATGGTGTGCCCCTTTCGGCCCCCGTGGCGCGGCAATGTATTGGCGGCTGGTATGGGCGGAATGAACCAGCGGGGCTTGCCTGGCGCGTGGCCGGGCAGGTCGTGGACCCCGCGCAGTGGAAGGGCCCAGCCTTTGCCGCCATTCCGCATCGGGACCGGATTGTGCCCCCGGCTTCGGCCCTTGCGCTGACCGGGCGCTTGCGTCAGGTCAAGCTGCACATGGCTCCGGCGGGGCATATCGGCATGGTCGCCGGCATTTCAGCCGAAACTGCGCTGTGGCAGCCCCTGCGCGACTGGTTGCGCGGCTTGTGATATATAAAATGCAACGACCCATTCTTGAGGAAGGATACCAGCCCCCATGACCGAAATCGTCATCGCCTCCGCCGCCCGTACACCGGTTGGCGCCTTCAATGGGGCTTTTGCCTCATTATCCGCGCATGCGCTGGGTACTGTTGCCATCAAGGCCGCCATGGAACGCGCCCGCATTGAAGGAGCGGAAGTGGATGAGGTGATTCTGGGCCAGATCCTGGCGGCCGGCGCTGGCCAGAACCCGGCGCGGCAGGCTTCGGTGAATGCCGGCATTCCGGTGGAACATACCGCTTTCGGCATCAATCAGCTTTGCGGTTCGGGCCTTCGCGCGGTTGCCTTGGCGGCGCAGCAAATTGCCACCGGCGATGCGCGCATTGTCATCGCGGGCGGCCAGGAAAGCATGACCCAGGCGCCGCATGCGCAGCAGCTGCGCGCCGGGCAGAAGATGGGCGATCTTTCCCTGATGGATACCATGCTGCGCGATGGGCTGATGGATGCCTTCCATGGCTATCACATGGGCAATACGGCTGAAAATGTCGCCCGCGCCTTCCAGATCACGCGCGATGAGCAGGATCAATTCGCCTTCAATTCGCAGCGCAAGGCGGGCGAAGCGATGGCGGCGGGCCGCTTTGCCGATGAAATCGCGCCTGTAACCGTGAAGGGCCGCAAGGGCGATGTCGTGGTGTCCTCCGATGAATATCCGAAGCCGGATACGACGATGGAAATCCTGGGCAAGCTCCGCCCGGCCTTCGCCAAGGATGGTTCCGTCACCGCCGGCAATGCTTCCGGCATCAATGACGGCGCCGCCGCGGTAGTGGTGATGACGGCGGCGGAAGCGGCCAAGCGTGGCCTGACGCCGCTGGCGCGCATTGTGTCCTGGGCGACGGCGGGTGTTGATCCTTCCATCATGGGCACTGGCCCCATCCCGGCTTCGCGCAAGGCCTTGGCCAAGGCGGGTTGGAAGATTGATGATCTGGACCTAATCGAAGCCAATGAGGCTTTCGCCGCGCAAGCCATTGCCGTGAACAAGGATCTTGGCTGGGATACCAGCAAGGTGAATGTGAATGGTGGCGCCATTGCGATTGGCCACCCGATTGGCGCTTCCGGCGCGCGCGTGCTGACCACGCTGCTGTTTGAAATGCAAAAGCGCAATGCGAAGAAGGCGCTGGCGACACTTTGCATCGGCGGGGGCATGGGTGTTGCCATGTGCCTTGAGCGCTGAGCAGCGTTTACCGCGTTCGACGCAGAAAGGGCTCGCCGGAGCAATACCGGCGAGCCCTTTTCATTTGTGCTGTTTTGGAAGGCTCAGAATTTCGCCACGGCTTTAGCGATGGCGCGGCCAACATCCACCGTACCGGCCTGCCCGCCCATATCGCGCGTGCGCGGGCCACCTTCTGCCAGCAGCTTTTCAATCACCGCCAGGATCGCGTCCGCAGCCTGTTTTTCGCCGAGATGTTCCAGCATGATCGCACCCGACCAGATTTGCCCGATCGGGTTGCAGATGAATTTCCCGGCGATATCGGGCGCGCTGCCATGCACGGGTTCGAACATGGAAGGGAAGTGCTTTTCGGGATTGATATTGGCGCTCGCCGCAATGCCGATGGAACCGGCCACCGCCGGCCCAAGGTCTGACAGGATATCGCCGAACAGATTGGACCCCACCACCACATCAAACCAATCCGGATGCTGCACGAAATGGGCGCAGAGGATATCAATATGAAACTGATCTGTCGTGATGCCGGGATAATTCTTCGCCATTTCGGCGAAGCGTTCATCCCAATAGGGCATGGTGAAGGTGATGCCATTGGATTTCGTGGCGCTGGTTACCTTTTTGCGCGCCCGGGTCTTGGCCAGTTCAAAGGCGTAGCGCAGCACGCGGTCCACGCCCACGCGCGTGAAGACGCTTTCCTGGGAGACGAATTCGCGGTCTGTGCCCACAAACATGCGCCCGCCGCTGGATGAATACTCGCCTTCGGTATTCTCACGCACCACGATGAAATCAATATCCTTGGGGCCACGGTTCGCGAGCGGCGTGGTGGCGCCTGGCAGCAAGCGGCAGGGACGCAGATTCACATATTGGTCAAAGCCGCGACGGATGGGGATGAGCAAACCCCAGAGCGAGACATGATCCGGCACGCCGGGCCAGCCCACAGCGCCCAGGAAAATGCTGTCGCTATCCTTCAGGCGATCCATGCCGTCATCCGGCATCATCTTGCCGGTCTTGGCGTAGGTTTCGCAGGACCAATCGTAATGCGTCAGTTCCAATTCAAAGCCGAAGCGCCGCGCCGCGGCATCCAGCACGCGAAGCCCCTCGGGCGTGGTTTCCTTGCCAATGCCATCCCCGGGGATGACGGCGATACGGTGCTTACGTGTGGCCATGGGAATCTCCTGCCCTTTCTTCGGGCTAGTCATAACGTGGGATGCGGGCTTTGCCAGCCCCGGCGGGGTCAGGCTTTGCTTGGTGCTTCTTCAGCACGCCAAGCCTTCAATAGCCCATGGGCCACGGCCAGCAGCGCAGGGCCGATGAATAGGCCCAGAAAGCCAAAGGCGATCAGCCCGCCAAAGACGCCAAGGATAATGAGCGACAGCGGCATTTCACTGCTGCGCTTAATCAGCAATGGGCGGGCGATATTGTCGCTGCCCGAGACCATGATCAGCCCCCAAAGCGCCATGAATATGGCCCAGCCGAGTTGCCCCTCGCTGTAGAGCCAGCCAGCAGCGCCCAACCAAGCGACGACCACGAGCGGACCCAGCACCTGGCTGATGGAAAAGATCAGCGTCAGGAAGGCAATCATGCCCACCCCTGGCACACCGGCAATGGCAAGGCCGATGCCCATCAGCATTGCTTGCAGGATCCCGGTGCCAACAATGCCCCAAGCAACGCCGCGTACCGCCCCTTCGGCGGCGGCCACGGCATTGCGCCCTGTCTCGCCAGCCAAGCGCCCGGCAATATCAATCACCTCATCAGCTAGCTTGTCGCCGCTAACCCAAAAGGCGGTGGCGACAATTAGCGCGAGCAGGATTTGCACCACACTGGCCGCCGCAGCCTGGCCGATATCCACCAAAAGGCTGGTGATTCGCCCGGCATAAGGCGCCAGCAATTCGGAAAAATCGCCCTGCCAGTGCAATAATTGTGGCCACCAATCTGCTGCGATCCCACCCACCAGCGGTAATCCTGAAAGCCAAGCAGGGGGGGCTTCTGATAGGCTGGCAAGCAGGTCGCGCACCACCTTTGACGCTTGGGCAATTTGGCCACCGAGTTCAGGGGTGACCGCCAGCGCTGGTATAGCCAAGGACAGGATCAGCAGAAGTAGCATCACCGTGGCCGCGATACCGCGTGGCATGCCGCGCCGGACCATCGCATCACGCAGGGGCCATGTGCCAATGGCGATGAAGCCGCCAAACGCAATGGCAAGGCCAAAGGGTTCCAACACCCGAATCACGCCATACAGCAGCAGGGCCAGTAGCAACAAAACTGCGGCCCGTTCCGCAAGCATGGCAGTTTGCGTATGGCGGATTGATGGGGGCGAAGGCGGTTCGGCGTTTGGCATGGTGTGCTCCTGCCTTCACAGCCAAGCACAAGGCCGACCCTGAGGGGAAGCTTGCAAGGTGGTAAAAATAGTGAAGATCAAGCCTGTTCCGATCGCAATGCTAAATTCCAGGCTGCGGGAAGATATTTGATTGACGAATAACGCGCGAGACCGGAAGCTTCGATCCCAGAAATAGTGGGGGGAGCGCAATGAGGCTGTTCAGAACGCTTATCTTGGCATGCGGCTTATTGCCGTTATTTCCTTGGCCCTCTGACGCGCAGCGCAGCCTGACCATTGGCGCACAATCGGCGCCGTCTGGGATGGACCCGCACTACCATTCCTCTAACCCAAACAACGCCGTATTGCGGCAAATCTTCGAAACCTTGGTGGATTTCGATACATCCGGCCGCTTGGTGCCCCGGCTTGCGGAATCCTGGCGCCCCATTGATGATCTGACTTGGGAATTCAAATTGCGGGAGGGTGTCACATTCCATGATGGCACGCCCTTCACCGCAGAAGATATCGCCTTTTCCTATGCGCGGGTGCCAGGCATCACCAATAGCCCCGGCCCCTTCACCCCCTTTGTGCGCAGCATCGCCGCCATAGAAATTCCCGAGCCGCGCCGGGTCCTGATCCGGACCAAGGAACCCAACCCTTTCCTGGATTGGGATCTATCCAACGTCATGATTCTCTCGCGCAGCCTGCATGCCAGCGCGACCCTTGCCGATTTCAATGCTGGGCGGGCCATGATCGGCACAGGCGCTTATCGGCATGTCAGCTATACGCTTGGCGAAAGGCATGAAATCACACGCCATCCAACCTATTGGGGCGGAGCGCAGCCCTGGGACCGTGTGGTGACGCGTTTCATCAGCAATGCCGGTGCGCGCGTGGCAACCCTGCTTTCTGGCGATGTGGATTTGATTGATTTTGTCCCCGTTCAGGATGTGCAGCGCCTTTCCAATGATGCGCGCCTTGCCGTGTTTGGCGTGGCGAGTAATGGCACCGCCTATCTTTTTCCCGATGCGGCGCGTGACCCTTCGCCCTTCGTCACCGATAAGCAAGGGCGGGTTCTGGAACGCAACCCATTGCGGGATGCCCGGGTGCGCCGCGCCCTGTCATTGGCCATCAACCGCCAGGGCATTGTGGATCGCTTGCTGATGGGCCAGGGCATGCCGGCGGAACAATTTGCCGCGCCCGCCGTGACAGACCGCGCGCCAGATATGCCGCCGCCGCGTTATGATCTTGACCAGGCGCGCAGCCTGCTGCGGGAAGCGGGTTATCCGGATGGCTTTCGTATCACGCTCCATTCTCCGAATGGCTGGTTCGCCTCCGATACCGATGTGGCGCAGGCCATCGCCCAGGGCTGGACGCGCATTGGTATTGAAACCCGTGTGGAGGTCCTGCCGCCTGCCAATCTTTTCACCCGCGCCACCGCGCGGGAGTTTTCAATGTTCATGACCACCTATACCTCCTCCATCGCGGCCAATACGCTGCGTCAGGTATTGATGACCAAAAATAATGAAACTGGCGCAGGCCCCTTTAATCGCCAGCATTATTCAAACCCCGCGATGGATGCGCCTTTGGCGGAAGCTTTGCGCACCATGGATACTAACCGGCGCAATGCGCTGACAGCGCAAGCGATGCGTATCGGAATTGACGATGCCGGCGTAATCCCGATTTTTTATCTCAAGGTTTCCTGGGCGGGGATCAGGAATAAGGTGAAGTATGATGCCTCACCTTCCTGGTACACCAATGCGCTGCTGGCGAGCCCGCCCTGAACGCCGCGCGACAAGCAGAAATAGGAAAGAGTGATCAGCATGGCCGATAGCCAAGCCATGGCGCGCATTGCCGCCGCCATTGATGCGAATTTCGACAAGCAGGTGCAGTTTCTGGCGGAGCTGGTGCGCTTCCCGAGCCTACGCGGGCGGGAAGCGCCATTGCAGGATTGGTTTGCGCGCCAAATGGCCGCGCGCGGCTATGCGGTGGACCGCTATACGCTGGCCGATGTGCCACCGCATCCCAAAATGGCACCCATGGTGGAATGTGATCCTGCTGGCAGCGTGCAGGTGGTGGCCACACATCGTGCCAAGAATCCAATCGGGCGCAGCCTGATCTTGCAGGGCCATATTGATGTCGTGCCGGAAGGCCCCGCCGATATGTGGACCCACCCACCCTATGCGGCCGTGATCCGCGATGGCTGGATGTATGGCCGCGGCGCGCATGACATGAAATCGGGCGTTGCCTGCATGGTCTATGCCATGGATGCCATCCGCGATGCGGGGTTTGAACCTGCCGCCGATGTCTATGTGGAAACGGTGACC
>CAIMVB010000456.1 GCA_903844785.1 uncultured Rhodospirillales bacterium
TCCATGACCTGAGCTTCGCTCACTACGCCATGGCGCAGCCAATTGGCGATGTGCTGGCTGCTGATGCGCAAAGTCGCGCGGTCTTCCATGAGCCCGACATCATTAATATCCGGCACCTTGGAACAACCCACACCCTGATCCACCCAGCGCACCACATAGCCCAGAATGCCTTGCGCGTTATTGTCGAGTTCCGCCTGCACATCAGCCGGAGACCAATTGGTATCGCGCGCCAGCGGCACGGTCAGAATATCATCCAGCTTCGCGCGCGGGCCGCCCTTGGTGATTTCATCCTGCCGCGCGGCAACGCTGATCTGATGATAATGCAGCGCATGCAAGGTGGCGGCGGTGGGTGATGGCACCCAGGCGGTGGAAGCGCCGGCCTTGGGGTGGCCCACCTTTTGGTCGAGCATCGCTGCCATGGCATCCGGCATGGCCCACATACCCTTGCCGATCTGGGCGCGCCCACGCAGCCCGCAGGCCAGGCCGGTATCCACATTCCAATCCTCATAGGCCTTGATCCAGGCGGCGCCCTTCATGTCATTCTTGCGAATGACGGCGCCCGCTTCCATGGCGGTGTGGATTTCATCGCCGGTGCGATCCAGGAAGCCGGTATTGATGAAGACCACGCGATCCTTGGCCGCCGCGATGCAAGCTTTCAGGTTCACCGTGGTGCGGCGTTCCTCATCCATAATGCCCATCTTCAGCGTGGCACGCTTGAGGCCGAGCACATCTTCCACGCGGGCGAACAGCGTATCCGCCCAGGCCACTTCTTCCGGCCCGTGCATTTTGGGCTTCACGATGTAAACGCTGCCGGCGCGCGAATTCAGCCGCTTGCCGCGAATATCATGAATGGCAATCACCGACGTGCAGAAGGCATCCAGAATCGTTTCCGGCACTTCCGCGCCATCCAGCTTCACCGCATCAATCATCATGTGGTGGCCCACATTGCGCACCAACATCACCGAACGGCCATGCAGCGTAATCCCGCCACCCGCCGGGCGCTGAAACACACGGTCCGGGTTCAGGCGGCGCACCATGGTCTTGCCGCCCTTCTCAAAGCTTGCTTCCAGATCGCCACGCATCAGGCCAAGCCAATTGCGATAGACCGCGACCTTGTCTTCGGCATCAACGGCGGCGACGGAATCCTCGCAATCCTGAATGGTGGTCAGCGCGCTTTCCAGCGCCACATCGGCAATGCCCGCCGGATCGGTCTTGCCGATCGGGTGCGCGCGATCGAATTTCACTTCGATATGCAGGCCGTTATTCACAAAAAGCAGCGATGATGCCGCATGCGGCTCATCCAGGAAGCCCACGCATTGGCTAGGCCGCGCGAGGCCGGTTTTGCTGCCATCCTTCAGCGTGACTTCCAAAGCGCCGCCTTCAATGCGGTAGCCTGTGGCATCGCCATGCGATCCCTTGGCGAGCGGCACGGCGCTATCCAGCACGCCGCGCGCATAGGCAATCACCTTCGCACCACGTTCCGGGTCATAACCCTTGCCGGAAGCCGTGCCGGGAATGGCATCCGTGCCGTACAGCGCATCATACAGGCTACCCCAGCGCGCATTGGCGGCATTCAGCGCATAGCGCGCATTGGACACAGGCACGACAAGCTGCGGCCCGGCCATGGAGGCGATTTCCGCATCCACATCGGTGGTGGCCACCGTCACTTGCGCGGGTTCCGGCAGCAGATAGCCGATTTCCTTCAGGAAGGCGGTATAGGCCGCCTGATCAATCGGCTTGGCGGGGTTGGCGCGGTGCCAGGCATCAATCTTCGCTTGCAGCGCATCGCGCTTGGCCAACAGCGCGGCATTGGTCGGCGCCATTTCACGCAGCGTGCGTTCCATCGCTTCCCAGAAGCGCGCGGGCTCCACGCCCGTGCCGGGCAGGGCTTCGGTTTCAATGAAATTCTTCAGAATGGGGGCAACAAAAAGCCCCTTTGATGCAGACATTGGCACGCTCCCGAACAAGGGGCAGGTCTTGGCCCGCCCGTAGAATCCGAAGGGTTCCATAAAAGGAAAGAGACGGCGGGGCAAACCGGGCGGGGGCTTGCGGGAAGCCGCGGGCGGCGCAAGGCTAGACCCATAGAAATTGAGGAAACCGCATCATGGCCTATACCCCGCCCCTTCATACTTCCCAGCATTGGCACATCACCAAGCCTGCCGCTTCTGGCCGCAAGGGCATGGTGGCGTCCCAGGCGCGCGGCGCGGCAGAGGCAGGTGTGGCCATTCTGGAAGCCGGCGGCACGGCGGCGGATGCGGCGGTGGCCACGGCCTTTGCGTTGGCGACGCTGGAGCCCTGGAATAGCGGCCTTGGTGGCATTGGCTTCGCGCAGGTGATGGCGCCCGGCGGCGCGGCCGAGACCTTTGATTTCGGCCCGGTTTCCCCACGCGGCCTGAAGCCTTCCGCCTTCCCCATGACGGGCCAGATGAAGGCCGATTTGTTCACCTGGCCGGAAGTGCTGGAAGACCGCAATGTGCATGGCCCGCTTTCCTTCGCCATCCCCTCAGCGGTTGCCGGCTATATGGAATTGCATGCGCGCCATGGCCGCATGCCGATCAAAGATGTGCTGGCGCCGGCGGTGGCGCTGGCGAAGCGCGGCCTGGCTCAGGATTGGTTCACCACGCTGAAAGTGGCCAATTCCGCTTCCGTGCTGAAGCTTTATGCGGAATCCGTGCGGATTTACCTGCCGGGCGGCCTGCCGCCCGTGGCGCCTTATCAGGGTGCGCCCGGCTTCTTCCAGCAGGGCAATCTGGCCGCGACGCTGGAACGCCTGGCCCATGCCGGTTTGGCGGATTTCTACACGGGCGATATCGCCGCCGCCATCGCCGCCGATTGCAAGGAAATGGGCGCCTTCGTCAGCGCCGAGGATTTGGCGCAATGCAAGGCGCGCGTGCTGCCGGCGCTGGAAGCCGAATGGCGCGGCAAGCGGCTGTTCCTGGCCAATGGCCTGACCGCCGCGCCCACGCTGCTGCGCGTCCTGGAAGGGATGAAAGGCGCGGATTTCTCCGGCAAGGCGCCCTCCACCGCTTGGTATGCACAATTGGCGCGCGTGCTGCGCGCGGCCTATGCGGAGCGCCTGGCCGGGCTTGGCGATGCCGAACCAAAAGCCGCTGAATCCTGCACCACCCATCTGACGGTTGCGGACAAGAACGGCATGATGGTCGCCATGACCACCACGTTGCTGTCCAGCATGGGCAGCCGCGTGGTGCTGCCGAAATCGGGCGTGCTCATGAACAATGGCGTGATGTGGTTCGACCCGCGGCCAGAGGCAAAGAACGCCATCGCGCCCGGCAAGCGCCCGCTGACGAATATGTGCCCGGTGATTGCCGCCGAGGGTGACAAGCCCGTGATTGCCACGGGTGCATCCGGCGGGCGGCGCATCATGGCGTCTGTCTTCCAGATGCTGTCCTTTGTTTCTGATTTCGGCATGGGGCCTGAAGCGGCGGCGCATCATCCAAGGCTTGATGTCTCAGGCCCTGAAGGCGTTACCGCCGATATCCGGCTGGGCGCGGAAACCCTGGCAGCGCTGGCGGCGGAAGATACGGTGACGGAAGTGGAACACGCCGTGCTGCCGGTGAATTTCGCCTGCCCCAATCTGATCCAGATTGGCGCGGATGGGCTTCGCACCGGCATCACCGACGCCATGAGCCCATGGAGTGCGGCTTTGGCCGAAGCCTGAACCAAGAAAAAGGGAAACGTCATGAAACGTCGTCATTTGCTGCAAGGGGCCGCGGCTTTCGCCGGTGCCTCGGGCCTTGCCTCGCCCTTGCTGGCGCAGCCAGCGCGCGCAACCACATTGCGCTTCGTGCCGCAGGCCAATCTGACCGCGCTTGATCCCATCTGGACCAGCGCGATTGTCACGCAAATGCACGGCTATCATGTGTATGACACGCTCTATGCCGTGGATGGCCAGCAGCGCGCGCGCCCGCAAATGGCCGCGGGGCATGATGTTTCCGCCGATGGCCGCGTGTGGCGCATCCGCCTGCGTGAGGGGCTTTTCTTCCATGATGGGGAACCGGTGCGCGCGGCGGATTGCGCCGCATCACTGGCGCGCTGGTCGCGGCGTGATCCTTTCGGGCAAATCCTGGCCGCGCAGGTGGAAGAATGGCGCGCGGCGGATGATCGCACGCTGGAAATCCGCCTGAAGCGCCCTTTCCCGCTGTTACTGGATGCCTTGGCCAAGCCTGATTCGAATGTGCCCTTCATCATGCCCGAAAGGCTGGCGAAAACCGATGCCGGCACGCAAGTAAGTGAGGTGATCGGCAGCGGCCCCTATCGCTTCATGCGCGATGAATTCGTCTCTGGCAGCCGCGTGGTTTATATGCGGAATGATCGCTACCAGCCGCGCAATGAGCCATCAGATTGGGCATCCGGTGGCAAGGTCGCGCATTTCCCGCGTATTGAATGGCACATCCTGCCAGACCCCGCGACGGCGGCGGCGGCGCTGCAATCGGGCGAGGTTGATTGGCTGGAACAACCGCTGGCCGATCTGGTGCCAACGCTACAGCGCAACCGCAATATCGAAGTCGGCATTCTGAACCCAACCGGCTTGATGAGCATTATGCGCTTGAACCATCTGCAAGCGCCCTTCAATAATCTGAAGATACGGCAAGCGGTGGCTTTGGCCGTGGATCAGACAGATTATATGCGCTCAACGCTCGGTGATGATCGCAGCATTTGGCAGGAATGCCGCAGCCTATTCCCATGCGGCACGCCTTATGGGGTTGAGAACCTCTCGGAGTTTAACGCCCCGCCGCGTAACCTGGACCGCGCCCGCGCAGCGCTGCAAGCAAGCGGTTATAATGGCGAGAAGGTTGTCATCATCAACCCGACGGATTTCCCGCTGATTGGCCCGCATGGGCAGGTGACCGCGGATCGGCTGCGCCGCATTGGCATGAATGTGGAATTGGCGGAAACCGATTGGGGCACGGTGGTGCAGCGCCGTGTGCGCACGGAACCTGCCGAGCGCGGCGGGTGGAGTATTTTCCACACCTATGGATCATCACTCGCTTATCTGAACCCGGCAGTGAGCTCCCTGGTGAAGGGCCCGGGCGCAACCGGGTGGTTCGGCTGGTATGACAGCCCGGCGATGCAGGAACGCATCCAGGCCTGGTTTGATGCGCCGGATGCGGCGCGGCAAAAGGCGCTGGCGGATGAGATCAATAAGCGGGCGCAGGATGATGTTGCCACCATCCCGCTTGGGCA
>CAIMVB010000457.1 GCA_903844785.1 uncultured Rhodospirillales bacterium
TGAATACAGCTTCAGTCCAGGGTGCTGCCAACGTGCTTTCAAGACAGTACCACTATCGCTTTCTGTGATGAACAGATCGCAGTTATCGGGCCCACCAAAGCAGAGATTTGTTGTGGCCAAACCGCGTGGTGAACGGATGCGCAATAATGGCTCGCCAAGGCGGGAGAATATCCAAACACTCCCCATGCCGGCATGAGCGACAGCTATATTGCCTTCCACATCCATGACCATGCCATCAGGTCCAGCCAAGCCGCCAGACATGGCGATGAATCGCCCAACGCGGATCACGCCACCATCTTCAGTGATAGGTATACGCCAAATCGCGTTATCGCGTGTTGCGGCCACATAAAGCGTATGACCATCTTCTGTCAGTACAAGGCCGTTCGGGCTTGGTACATTAGAGACAAGTGCATCGGCCTGCTGCGCGCCAGCACGAAGCCGATAGACACGCCCGGCAGGATCCTGGAGACCCGTTTGCCCTTGATCGGTAAAAAACAAATCGCCGGTTTTGGAAAAAGTACAATCATTCACTCCACGAAACCCTTCCCTGCGGGCGCGTGGTAGTAGCGAAGATACTTCACCTGTTTGGGGATTAAGGCGGAGTAGGCCGCGTTTTGCATCAGTGATGGCAGCCCAGCCTTCGCGGTGAAAGGCAAGTCCATTCGGTTCCCCATCATATTCGGCGACAACGGTCCATGCGCCTGCTGGGTTTACCCGGAAAATACGACCAAAAACGATATCCGTTAGCCAAAGGTTTCCTTCCCTGTCGAAAGAAGGGCCCTCAAGAAAAGAATGCGGCGCCGCTCCGCCACGGCCATAAAGCCATTCGCTGCTGCGCCCGCGTATCCGCAGCGCTTCTGGTACTTCTGTGTAAATTTCTGCAGTGATGGAAGGGGGTGCGCCGTACATGATTTAGCCCAGTGTGATATTGGCTTCGCGAATAAGCCGCGCGGTCCGTGCGCGTTGGTCAGCGACAAAGGTGCCGAATTGTTCCGGGGTGGTGCCAAGTGGCACAATGCCAATCTGATTCATTCGGGCGCGTACATCTGGCTGGTTTAGCGCAAAAATGGTGGCGGCATGAAGCTTGGAAATACTGGCAGCAGGCGTACCCGCCACGGTCCAAAGGCCGTTCCATTCATCCCAATCAAAGCCCGAATAGCCCAATTCCGCTATCGTAGGTAAATCGGGCAGTGCGCTGATGCGTCGCAGGCCAGCGGCGCCCAAGGCACGAAGGCGTCCTGACTGCACATGCCCCGTGGCGGCAGCGGCGGAAGCAAAAGCCATAGCAACATTTCCAGCAACCAGATCTGTCATGGCGGGGCCGCCCCCACGATAGGGCACATGCACAACGTCAATGCCGGCCTCCTTCGCGAAAGCCGCCATGGCAAGATGCGCGCCGCTGCCATTGCCAGAGGAGGCATAAGCGAGTGTTCCGGGCCTAGCCTTTGCCGCCGTCACCAAGGCGTTCAGGGATTGATATGGCGAAGCGGCAGGCACAACCAGCATCTGTGGCTGCCAGGTCAGTTGAGAAATGGGTGCAAATGCGGTTGGGTAATCAAATGGCAGATTGGGCATCAACGTAGAATTGACAACATGCCCCATGCTATCGAGTAATAATGTATGCCCGTCCTTGGGGGACCGAGCGACTTCCGCCGCGCCGATCGTGCCACCCGCGCCACCACGATTTTCGACAACGATATTCTGGCCGAGTTGTGAAATAAGATGAGGCAGCAGAAGGCGCGCGACGGTATCCGTGCCGCCCCCGGGGGGATAGGGCGGGATTAGGCGCAAGGCCTGCGTCGGAAAATCCTGCGCTTGAGCGCTACTAAGGATCGCTGGCGCGGCCATCAGCCCAAAAATCGTACGACGATGAATGATCATTTGGACCGCCCCCTGCTTGGTCATATTATTTGACTGATTTTGTACACTAAACTTGCAACAACGCTGCGAATAAGGTCAAGCCCGCTTTCAGGCTGAAGCGACCCGGGAAGGAACGGTGAGATAGCGCATTTGGACGTTGGTTTATGCAAATTACGACCAATGTCCCCGTTGCTTTCTAATTTGACACTGCTGGAATGCCGCGCCTAGGCTTGACTATTCACTTATTCAGTTTGCGCCACGGCCACGGGGTGGAGCCGAGAAAGGGAGATCAGGTCGATGCGTCGCTCTATCACGCGCCGTCTTGTTAATCGCGGCTTGTTGAGCATCATGACAAGCACGACTTTCCTGAACGGCGCCCAAGCACAGGCTTGGCCAACGCGGCCGATCCGACTAATTGTGCCGTTTCCGCCAGGTGGTGGCGTGGATGCAGTTGGCCGTATTCTGGCAGAGCCTCTTGCAGCAGCACTCGGCCAACCGGTGATTGTTGAAAACCGCGCCGGTGCCGGTGGTGCTATTGGTGTTGATTCCGTGGCGAAGTCCCCGCCGGATGGTTATGCTTTCAGCATGGTTAGTGCTGGCAATGTCACTGTTGGCCCTTTAGTGCGGCGTACCCCTTACGATCCCAGTTTGCTTGGCTTTGTGAGTATGGTTTGCAGCAGCCCGCTGCTGATGGTGGCACGCAATACGCTTGAAGCGCGTGATCTTGCCGGTTTTCTTGATTTGGTGCGGAGGCAGCCTGATAAAATCCGTTTTGCTTCGGGCGGCGTTGGTACAGCCACTCATCTGGCGGGTGAATTGATGAACCTGCGGCTTGGTACGCAAATGGTGCATGTGCCTTATCGCGGTACTGCGCCGGCGCTAACCGATCTGATTGCCAATAACGTAGACATTTTCTTCAGTGATTCCTCCGCCTGGCCCATGGTGCAGCAGGGTCAATTACGCTTGCTTGGCGTTTCTTCCGCCGCACGTTGGACTACCTCACCAGAAACGCCACCAATTGCTAGTCTTGTGCGGGATTTCGACATCGCCAATTGGTATGGCGTGGTAGCGCCACCTGAAACACCCCTGCCGATCCGAGAGCGCATGGCGGCAGAGATTGCGCGTATTCTTGCCCGCAAGGAAGTAGAGGAAATGCTGGCCAGGATCGGCTTTCAGCCGGTGCCGATGGCCCCCGCCGCCTTCGCCAGTTTTGTGCGGCAAGAATTGGAAACCTGGCGCGCTGTTGTGAAAGCAGCCAATATTCCAATCGAATAGCGTCATCACGCAAAGACGAAGAAGGACATCATGACCAAGGCTGCGCGTTTGGCTGTCGATATAGGCGGCACTTTTACTGACTTGGTGCTGGAGCTGCCCGAACGCACACTCTCCGCCAAGGTATTGACCACCCCTGATGCGCCTGAACGCGCGGTGCTGGAGGGAACTTCAGCCATTCTCTCTCAGGCCGGGATTACGGCGGCCGATTTAGCGTTGGTTATTCACGGTACGACACTTGCTACCAATGCGTTGATCGAACGTAAGGGCGCACGGACGGCCCTGATCACCACAGATGGTTTTCGCGATTCCCTTGAAATTGCTTATGAACATCGCTTTGAACAATATGATCTCTATATGGAACGCCCTGAACCGCTTGTGGCGCGGCCTTGGCGTTTCGAAGTGCCGGAACGCATAGCGGCCGATGGCACCGTATTGCTGGCCATGGATGAAGCAGCGGTAGAACGTATTGGTGTGGCCGCCAAGGCGGAAGGCGCTGAAGCGATCGCGGTGTGTTTTCTGCATTCATACCAAAATGATGTGCATGAGCAGCGCGCGCGGGACATTCTCTCTCGCTACTTCACCCCTGATGTCATTGCCATTTCAAGTGAAGTTTGCCCCGAAATACGTGAATATGAGCGCACCTCAACTACTGTCGCCAATGCCTATGTCTTACCACTGATGGAACGTTATCTGCGTCAGCTGGAAGCTGGGCTTAAGACCCTTGGTAGTGACGCGCCTTTATTGCTTATCATGTCGTCTGGCGGGATCACTACAGTTGAAACAGCTCGGCGGTTTCCGATCCGCCTGGTGGAAAGCGGTCCCGCGGGTGGCGCCATTTTGGCGCAGATGATCGCGGCACAGAATGGCATTGCGCGGGCGCTTTCCTTCGATATGGGCGGTACCACGGCAAAGATCACGCTTATTGATGACATGAAGCCCCAGCAGGCGCGCCATTTCGAAATTGCTCGTGCGGCACGTTTTGTGAAAGGCAGCGGTATTCCGGTGCGAATTCCGGTGATTGATATGGTGGAAATCGGCGCGGGGGGTGGTTCTATCGCGCGTGTGGATGGGCTTGGGCGTATTACTGTTGGTCCAGACAGCGCCGGTTCCATGCCCGGGCCAGCCTGTTATGGGCGGGGCGGCACGCTGCCCACCGTGACCGATGCGGATTTAGTGCTTTCTTGGATTGATCCTGCGCGTTTCGCGGGCGGGCATATCTCA
>CAIMVB010000458.1 GCA_903844785.1 uncultured Rhodospirillales bacterium
CGGGCTGATGCTCGGCGCCATGGCGGCGTTTTTGGTGCTGGAAACAGCGGAACATGCGCAGGCGCGCGGCGCCAAGGCACTCGCGCGGATTGGCGGCATTGCAAGCGATGCGGCGCATCAGCGCGCGGGTGGCGGTAGCGCAACTGCGGCTGCCGCGCTGTGGCAGGGCATGGCGCCTGCCAGCACCGCTGGGCTTGGCGTGATTTCCGGAATGACCGGTGTGGCTGAGGCGCGGGTGGAAGAAGAAGCCTTCCTGGCCACGCTTGGCGGCGCGGCGGTGCGGCGCAGCGGTTCCGTGCTTGGGCATGGCGTGGAAGCAAGCTTCCCGGCCAATGTTGCCTTGGCAGCACTCGCGCTTTCGCAAAACGGTTTCTATCCGAAGATGGACCCCGCCGATGCCGGCGATGGCGCGGTAGAGCGCATTCTGGTGACCGGCTTCGGCCAATGGCGCGGTGAAGCGCTTGCGCTGCTGGAGAAAGCGCCATGAAGGATCATCTGGGCCGCCCCTTAGTGGCGGTAACAGGGATTGGGCTGGTGAGCCCGCTCGGCTGGGGGCTGGAGAAGAATTGGGCGGCGCTTTTGGCCGGCACTTCCGGCATTACGCGTATTCGCCGCTTCGCGACCGATCATCTGAAAACCACCATGGCCGGCACGGTGGATTTGCCGGAAGAAGTGGCCGGCGCCGAACCTGTGCCCGCGCCGGTGCGCGTTGAACGCATGGCCGCGGCTGCGATTGCGGAAGCGCTGGCAAAGGCGGGCATGACAGAAGGCGCGTTTGATGGCCCGCTCATGCTCGGCATGCCGCCGGTTGAGATGGAATGGCCGCAGCGCGTAGCACTCGCCCGTCGTGCGGGTGGCAATGGCCATGCCGCGCTTTCGGTGGCGAGCATCGGTCAGCGCGATTTGTATGAAACGTTTTTGTATGGCGGTGTCGGCGAAAGATTGGCGCTGCGCTTTGGCACCAAGGGCGCGCCGATTGCCATCACCACCGCCTGCGCCACCGGCGCTTCCGCCATTCAATTGGGCGTGGAAGCGATTCAGCGTGGCGAGGCGAAATCCGTGATTGCGCTCGGCACGGATGGATCGGTGCAGCCGGAAGCGGTGATCCGTTTTTCGCTGCTGTCTGCGCTTTCTTCCCGCAATGAAGACCCCACCAAGGCATCGCGCCCCTTTGAGAAATCCCGCGACGGCTTTGTGATGAGCGAAGGGGCGGCGGCGCTGATTCTGGAAGATCTGGAACATGCCCGCGCGCGTGGCGCCACGATTATTGGCCTGGTGCGTGGCTGTGGCGAAAGGGCGGATAATTTCCACCGCACGCGCTCCAACCCCGATGGGTCTTCCATCATTGGCGCCATGAAGAATGCGCTGGCCGATGCCGGCTTGCAGCCAGCCGATATTGGCTATGTGAATGCCCATGGCACCAGCACGCCGGAGAATGACAAGATGGAAGCGCTTGGCCTGCGCGCGGTTTTTGGTGAGGCGCCGCCGCCGATTTCGTCCAATAAATCCATGATCGGGCATACGCTTTCCGCTGCCGGCGCCATTGAAGCCGCCTTCAGCCTGCTGACGCTACGCGACCAGATCCTACCGCCCACCATCAATCATGTGGAACCGGACCCGACGCTTGGGCTGGATGTGGTGCCGAATGAAGCGCGGCGGGTTTCAGGGCTGCGCCATGTGCTTTCAAATTCCTTTGGCTTTGGCGGGCAGAATGTCTGCCTTGTGCTGAGTGCCGCGCCATGATGCGCGCGCTTCGCCTGCATGGGGATCGGGATTTGCGGCTGGAGAATATTGCCCCGCCGCCGCCCCCCGCCGCTCATGAGGTTCAGATCCGCATTCGCGCCGTGGCGCTGAACCATATTGATGTTTGGGGCTTTCGCGGCATGGCCTTCGCCAAGCGGAACCTGCCGCTGACGGTGGGTGCGGAAGCGGTGGGCGAAATCACTGCCCTTGGTTCTGCCGTGACCGGCTGGAAAATCGGCGATCATGTCGCGCCTTATGGCGCCGCGACGTGCGGTGTTTGCAAGGCGTGCCGTGAAGGGCGCGATAATCTTTGCGAAGATGTCGGCGGCGTGAAGGGCTTCCATTTGGATGGCTTCGCGCAGGAATTGATGAACCAGGATGCGCGGCTTCTGGTGCGCGTGCCTGATGCGCTTTCCTTCGAAGATGCCGCTTGCGGGCCGATCACCTTCTCCACTGTGGAACACATGCTGTTCGACAATGCCAAGCTGGAAGCGGGTGAAACCATCCTGATCCATGCCGCAGGTTCGGGCATTGGCACGGTGGCCGTCAGGATTGCGAAGGATCTGGGCTGCACCGTTATCGCGACCGCGGGCGATGATGAGAAATGCGCCAAGGCCAAGGCATTGGGCGCGGATCATGTGGTGAATTACTCAACCCAGAATTTCCCAACCGTAGCGCGGCGCGTGACCGGCAAGCGCGGCGTGGATGTTGTCTTTGAACATGTCGGCGCTTCTACCTGGAGCGGCAGTTTGCTCTCGCTCAAAATGGGTGGGCGCTTGGTGACCTGCGGGTCCACTTCCGGCGTTTCGGCCGAGACGAATTTGATGATGCTGTTCCAGCGCCAGCTTCGCATCTTCGGGTCCTTCGGTGCTTCCATGCGCAATATCGCCGATGGCTATGCGAAAATGGCGCGCGGCATTCTGCCCGTATTGGATACGGTGGTGCCATTGGATCGCTTCGCCGAGGGGCTGGAACGGCTGGAAAGCCGCCGCGTCTTCGGCAAGATTGTGGTGACGCTGTGAAGCGCACCGCGTCACGCGGATGAATTTTCTGATCGGGCTTTTGCTGCGCGCGGGCTTCGGCTTTCTGCGCCTGCTTGGGCCACGCTTTGCCCCGGCACTCGGCGCTTTTCTGGCGCGCAATCTGGGACCAATCACGCCGGCGCATCGCATCGGGCGGGATAATATCGCCGCTGCCTTTCCGGAAAAATCAGCGGCGGAGCGTGCCGCCATTCTGACCGAAGCCTGGGACAATCTGGGCCGCACGGCTTGCGAATATGTCCATATGGATCGCATTTGGGATTTCGATCCGGAAAACCCAGGCCGCGATGGGCATATTGTGGCTTCCGCTGAAACTGTCGCTCTTTATGAAAGGCTGCGTGAGGACGGCAAGCCCGCCATTGTGTTTTCCGCGCATTTGGCGAATTGGGAATTGCCGGCCGTGGCGGCGGCCAGGCATGGCATTGAGAGTGCGGTCTTGTATCGCACCCCCAATAACGCTGCTGTGGCGCGGGAAATCCTCAGGCTCCGTCAGGATAGCATGGGCGTGCTGGTGCCGGCGGGGATGGGCGCGCCACTCCGGCTCGCGCGGGCTTTGGAAGCGGGCCAGCATATTGGCATGCTGGTGGATCAGCGCTTTGGGCGCGGCCCGCGCGTGATGTTCATGGGGCGTGAGGCCGCGGCCAATCCGCTGCTCGCGCAATTGGCGCGGCGCTATGATTGCCCGGTGCATGGCGCGCGCGCCATTCGCCTGCCCGGCGGGCGGTTTCGCCTGGAATTGACCGAGGAAATCGCCTTGCCGCGTGATGCGGAAGGCTTGATTGATATCAACGCTGCCACGCAAAAAATGAACGAGGTGATTGAAGCCTGGGTCCGGGAATATCCCGGCCAATGGCTCTGGATGCATCGCCGCTGGCGGTAAGATTGCTGGCGGGAAAGGCGGGTTTTCATGATCACCATCAGGCGCGCCACCCCGATTTCCGCATTGGAACGCGGCGCTTTTTTTGAAACTGAAGACAGGATCAGCGCGGCGAATGCCGCCAATCTTTCTGTGCTTTTCGGGCTGGATGACAAGCAATTGCCGGCGCGTGCGGCGGGCACCTTCCTTGCGCATGTGATCACCACACGCTTTCCGGGGCCGGGCAGCCGGATCATTGCGGAAAACCTGCGCTATGGCGGCGGGATGACGGAAGGCGATGTGCTGAAAACCGGCCTGGTGGTGCTTGATGTTGATGCCAAGGCGGGGGTGGCGCGGCTTGCCTGTCGTGTAACTGGGCCTGAGGGCGTGTTGCTGGTGGAAGGCGAGGTGGAAGTGCTGCCACCGCTAACCGCCGAAGAACGCGCCCTGCCGCAAATGACCGGGCTCGGGCCCCATGCTGGCAAGGTGATGGCCGCGCTTTTCGCGCGCTGCCGCGCCCTGCCGCCGGTGCCCACCGCCGTTGCGCATCCCTGCGATGCGGAAAGCCTGCGTGGCGCGCTTTTGGCCGCGCAGCAGGGGCTGATTATGCCCATACTGACGGGGCCAGAGGCGCGCATTCGCGCCATTGCGGTGCAGGAAAGGCTTGATCTTACGGGCATTACGCTGATTGGCACGGAACATAGCCATGCCTCGGCTGAAGCCGCGGTGGCTTTGGTGCGCGAAGGGCGCGCGGCGGCTTTGATGAAGGGCAGCCTGCATACGGATGAATTGCTGGGCGCTGCCTTGGCCAAGGAAGCGGGGCTACGCACTGAACGCCGCGTCAGCCATGCCTTTGTACTGGATGCGCCGCTTTACCCGCGCCCGTTGATCATCACCGATGCGGCGGTGAATATCGCGCCCGATCTGGAAGCGAAGGCGGATATCATTCGCAACGCCATCAAGCTGGCGCAGGCGATTGGCATAGAAACACCCAAGGTTGCCATTCTGGCGGCGGTGGAAACCGTAACGCCCAAGATGCAGGCCACTTTGGATGCCGCCGCGCTTTGTAAAATGGCCGAGCGTGGGCAGATCACCGGCGGTGTGCTGGATGGGCCGCTGGCTTTCGATAATGCCATCAGCCCGGTGGCGGCGGCGGCGAAGGGCATTCAATCCCCCGTGGCGGGCCAGGCGGATATTCTGCTGGTGCCGGATCTGGAGGCTGGGAATATGCTCGCCAAGCAATTGGCCTATCTGGGCGGGGCGGAATCTGCCGGCATTGTGCTAGGGCTACGCGTGCCCATGGCGCTGACCAGCCGTGCGGATAACGCCATGGCGCGGTTGGCTTCGGCGGCGCTGTTGCGGCTGATGGCGCCTGAGTGATGTGCGCCTATACAGGCTGATCCGCACTGAAAAGGCGGTGCAGGCGCTGGTTCAACGCATCATCCGCCGGCATGAGGGGCTTGCGGAGTTTCGGCGCGGCCTGCTTTGGCAAGGGGGTCGAATTGCTCACGACCCGGCCCACCACATTGGCTGCATCCACCAGGGCTTTTTGTGAAAGATGCGCGTAGCGCATGGTGGTTTTGCTATTGGTATGGCCCAAAAGGCGCTGCACTTCGTAAAGCGACCGGCCCTGATTGACCAGAAAACTCGCGAAGCTATGGCGCAAATCATGCACGCGCACATCTGGAATATCGGCTTCCTTGCGAATGGCATCCCAGGCGGTGGCGATGGATTTGCGCGGCTTATTCGTACCGGTTTTGTGGAAAACCCAATCCACCCCTTCAGGGCGCGGCAGGCTTTGCAGCAATTCAATCGCCGCATCGGAAAGGGAGACATGGCGCGGCTTGCCGGATTTGGAGACCGGGACAGTCAAAATCCGGTTGGTAAAATCCACATATTCCCAGCGCGCTTCCAGAATTTCATGCTTGCGCGCGCCAGTCAGCAATAACAGCTTGATGGCATTGCAGACTTGGCGATTATGGTTGCGGTCCAGTTCCAGCAATAGCCGCTGCAATTCCGCTTCGTTCAGATAGCGTTGGCGCTGATTATTGTTTTCAAAAAGCGGCACGCCCTGGGTGGGATTGGCGCCCTGGGGCAGGATTTCCCAGCGAATGGCGCAATTGAAGATGAAGCGCAGCAGAATCAACGCCAGATTGGCGGTGCTGGCGGAATAGCCGTTTTCACGAATGGCATTGTGGCGCTTGATAACATCGGCACGGCTGATGCGGGTTAGCCGATATTCAGCAAAAAACGGTAATAGATGCACGCGGATGATACTATCATCACAGCGCCAGCTTCTTTTGCGCGTTTTGGCATGGGGCAGGTAGCGGTCGCGGATAAAATCGCCAAAGCTTGGCACATCGCGCAACCGATAGGCTTCCGCCTTAGGGTCCGCGCCATCACGGACCATTTGCCGAAGCGCGTAAGCCTTGGCCCGGGCGTCGGATAGGGGGATTTCATCAAGCCGCCCCAGGCGCTGCAGCCTGAGCTTCCGCGCCCTGTCCCGGTAGCGGAAGTAATAGGTGCCGCCCCCGGTCGCGCGCAGTTCCAGCACGAAGCCGCGGATATCGGGATCAAAAAAGCTGACCAGGCCCTTATCCGGGGCGCGGTGCTTCAAGCTGGCGATGAATTCGCCGGTGAGTGCCTGTGATGGCATGGCGCTTCATTCATGGCCCGGCGCGGGACGATATGCGCCGGAAAATGCTGGGGTTTGCGAAGGGGCGTTGTGGGTCATGCGTATCTGCTGTGCCGTTGCTTTCATTGGACTGTATTGCGGTTTGGTTTGTGCCGAATTTTTCGCTATTTTTCAAAATTTTTCCTTCTTTTTAATTACTTACCAAGAATGCCCCGAACAAGAAAAACACCCCAAGGTATGTATCTGGTCTGTAGAAAAGGCCCAGTAATTATCATTTGATTTATTCTGATTTTCATAACCTATTGGTTTTTCTTTATTAGTGAAAAAAATTTTGAAAAACCGCCGCCAGATCCATGTAATTGGTATGTCAAAGCCTGCCTGATCCTCAAGAACTACAGTCAAATATATGTTTTTTATTTGATTTTCAATCCTCCGTGACATGAGGAGGACTTAAATGCGTAAAATTCTTCTGGGGACAACGGCGGTTGTCGGCCTGGCGCTGGTTGCGCAGGCTGCTAACGCCCAGCAGGCCCGTCCGGCCGCTCGTCCGGCGCCCGCGCCGGTTGCTGCTCCGGCTGCGCCGCCGCCGCTGCCGGCCACTTCCGTGGCGCCCACCGGCACCGCCGCCGCCAGTTATCAGACCCCGGTCGGCATCACCGGCGCCGGTTCGCATGGTTCAGACGGCGTGCCGAACCGCCCCGAAACCCCGACGACCAGCGGCTTGGTTGTTCGCCTGGGTGGTTTCTTTGACTTCAGCATGGGCAATGTTTCGGACGACGCGGATAGCGCCCGCTTCCGCAATACGGCCGCCGGTTCAGCTACGAATACAAATGTGACGTTCACACCAACAGGTGGCACCGCGACTAACGGCGTTCTGACCACGCCCGGTGCTGCCGCGGTAACCTCCGCCAGGGGCCGTCAGCGCAATGACTTCCGCACTGAGTCGGAAATCAACCTTTATGTTGATGGTGTCGCGGCGAACGGCATGCGCTACGGTGCGCTGTTCGAACTGCAGATGGACACCATGACCACCACCGCCGGCACCGGCACGGGCGTGGATTATGATGAACTCTATGGCTTCGTGAAGGGTAGCTGGGGCGAACTCCGCTTCGGTCAGGAAGACAGCGCGGCATCTCTGTTGCAAATCCGCCGTCCCGGCACGCTGTGGATGGGTGATTCGGACGCGTGGGATGAGTTCGTTGCGAATTCCGGTTACATCATTGCCGGCGTAGGCGACGGTAACGATGCCTCCAAAGTCATCTACCTCTCGCCGCAATTCATGGGCTTCGATGCTGGTATCTCCTACGCGCCCAACCGTTTTGAAGGTGAACAGGCTAATATTCCGACCAGTGTCTCGAATTTCCAGCGTGACCGCACGGGCCTTGAGAATGAAGTCTCTCTGGCGCTGCGTTACCGTGGCACCTTCGGTCCGGTGGGGGCTAGCGCGTCCTTCGTTGCGCAATTCGCGGATGCGGCTTCTCAATCTGCCAATGGCACACCAATCGCTGATAAAGCCCAAAACATCACCACCTACGCTGCTGGCCTGTTGCTGCGGGCTTATGGCTTCGCGGTTGGCGGTGATTACACCTGGGGCAATTATCGTACGACGCCTGCCAATGGCGCTATCGCTCAGGGCATTGATGGCAGCTCTCAATGGGCTACGGGCATCACCTACACCATTGGGGCGCTGACCATTGGTGGCATGTATTCTCAAGGCACGCAGGATAACGGCGGCACCGTGGCCGACCGCACCCAAACCTATATGGGTCTTGGCGCTGCCTATGTTCTGGCACCGGGCATGACGCTGTTCGCGAACTACAACCAGATCAGTGACGAAAACATTCCAAATCTCGGTACAGCCACTTCGCCTACCAAAACTGGCGCGAAGGTGTTTGAGTTCGGTACAAACGACAAGACTCGTGACATCACCGTGCTGGTCGCCGGCGTGCGCGTCGCCTTCTGATCTTCGGATCAATCGGCAAAAGGGCGGCAGGGGAAACCCTGCCGCTTTTTTTGGTTATTCAGCACCAGGCGCAGGACCCCGCAGCACCGCATTGCAGGCACTGCCCGCAACAAAGCCCAAATGTTATTGGCGCGCTTGATCCAGTTTGGCGCTTCATCGCAACACGCATCAGGCACTATGACCTGAAACGCTAACCCAGGCCCTGCTTCAGGCGGCGGCTTTCAGCGCCAGCTTCGGTTCAATCCGCCCATCGTAAAGCGCACGTCCAAGGATGGCGCCTTCAATCCCCGCGCCTGCGGCGCGGAGCGCGGTGATATCCTCAATCCCCGCAACCCCGCCTGAGGCTATCACCGGCAGGCGCACCGCGCGCGCCAGCGCCGCCGTTGCATCCACATTCACACCAGTCAGCATGCCATCGCGGGCGATATCGGTGTAAATTACCGCTGCCGCGCCGGAATCTTCAAAACGGCGGGCCAGATCAGTGGCAGACACATCGCTGGTCTCAGCCCAGCCTTCGGTGGCCACCATGCCATCGCGCGCGTCAATCCCAAGCGCCACGCGGCCCGGAAAGGCGCGACAGGCGGCGCGGGCGAAATCCGGGTCCTTCACGGCGGCGGAACCCAGGATGATCCGGCTGACCCCGGCGGTGAGCCAAGCTTCCGCCGTTGCCATGGAACGAATGCCGCCGCCCAATTGTAGCTTTGCCCCCGGCACAGCCGCGATAATGGCGCTGACGGCGGCCGCATTGGCCGGCTTGCCGGCAAAGGCGCCATCCAAATCAACCATATGCACCCAGGCAAAACCGGCTTCGATGAAGCTGCGGGCCTGCGCTGCCGGATCATCGGCATAGATGGTGGCTTGGTCCATCTCCCCGCGCTTCAGGCGAACCACCTGCCCGCCCTTCAAATCAATGGCGGGATACAGCGAAAAGCCCATTACTGCGTGGGGTCCAAAAGCGCGCCGGTGGCACGGCCGCGGCCTGGTTCCAGCGGCTTGAAGTAATA
>CAIMVB010000459.1 GCA_903844785.1 uncultured Rhodospirillales bacterium
CCCCCAACCAGCCAAAAGACAACCGGATATTGCCGTGGGAAAAAGCTTCCACTATGCGCGTCAATAGCAGCAGTAGTGGAAATTGGGCTGGGGTTACGCCGATGATCAGCGCTATGGTGCCGAACCAAAGGGCCGCGATGGCCTCATCTACGATATGATTGCGGTCATCAGTCCAAAAAGTCATTTGACGCTGCGCATGGTGAATGGAGTGTAGTGCCCACCACCAGCCAACACTATGCTGAAGCCTATGGCGCCAATACTCACCAAAATCCAAAATAATGACATAAATGAAAAAGGTAAGAAGTGGCATTTCACGAAGTGCGGGAAAAAAAGTCTCTAGAGTTGGCGAAATGAACCCGGTTTCAGCAAGTAGGCCTTCTAGATGCGTTTGCAGTGCTGCCAGGAAAACAAACGCCAAAAGCGGGAAAATTCCAAGGCGAGCAAGCAAAGTATAAAAAATATCAGTCCTTATGGCGCGCTTATTTGTTACCGGCTCCACGGGACGGATCGCTTCCAAAGGGCGACATATAGCGTAGGTAATAACTATGCCGAAAAGACTAAAAAGCGCAAAATCTACCCATTCAAGCATTTCATCTGCAATATGCATGCTGTCGGTGGCGTATAGTAATGGCTGCAGGAAAGTTTCGAAAATCCAGCCAGTGATCTGCGTGTGAAAATCTTCTAGTGCTTTCAGCATGATTTAGCGGCGTCCTTCGGGGGGCAGGGGAGCGAAGCAAAAGCCCCGGGATTGCAGTGTTGCCAAAACTTCCTCCAGGACGCCGGCATAAGGTTCCTTGCGACTACGAACGCCCCAATGCATCACCAGCACTTCTCCATCACGAATGGTCCTGAGTGCCCTGTCGCGTAACGCACTGTTCGGATGCGTTTCGCTATTCAATTCATCTCCAAGGAAGCCATTACGCGTCCAGCCTTGATGGCGTAAACCGCATGCTTCAGCGAGTGCCAAAGAATTAGGGGTGGTGATTCCGCCTGGCGCACGCCACAGTGGCAAAACATTGGCGTCAGGCGCCATGCGACGGAGCCTTTCTATCGGTGCTGCCAGTTCGCGGCACATGGCTTCTTGGTCAAGCTGTTCTTCATGACCGCTTCCACGTGACACATAGCGGACTGTCTTTGCTGTGGGGTCACTTCTAAAATACCAATGCCGATCGGTATGGCTCGCAAAAACATGGCCTTCCGCAGCACGGGCGCGCCAAAAATCTGCCCAGGCTGGATCAAGGCTTTGGTTGCCGCGATGTGTGGGTTCATTGGCCACGAAAAGGGTCGCCCGAATTCCAAGCCGCCTTAGGATGTCAGCGATTTTCTCTGCTTCTCGGCCCCATCCTGTATCAATGGTGAGATATAGCGTGCCTGACGGGCAGGGGCGGTTTGATTGAGCAAGGGCAGTCGCCGCCCACATCAGCGGAATGACCAAGAGGCCGAGGAAAAATTTGTGGAGGGCTCTCATGCTAGGGCAGCGCAGCTATTGCGCGGGTCTTGGTTGCACAAAAATACCATGTGGGCTGCGTCCAACCCGAATGGTGGAAACCTCACCTGATGCCGGGTCAAGCCTCGCTATACGGCCTGCCCAGCGTAGCGTTGTCCAAACCGCGCCATCTGGCGCGAAGGCGATACAATCCGGGCCACCAGGCACTTCGTGAATGCGGCGTACCTCCAGGCTTTCAGGATCGATCTCTGCAATACGGCTTTGCACGCGGCTTGTGGCCCAAAGGGTTTTTCCATCAGGAGCAGGAAAAATGGTATGTGCCCCGCGACCGACACGAATCGTTCGCTCAATTTCACGGGTGTCTGGATTAAGGACGGCAAAGTAGTCGCGCCCCATGATTCCCACAATCAGCTTATTGCGGTGCCAAATAATCCCAGCCGGCTCAGAGCCAACATTGGCGCGCCAGGCTATCCGCCTTTCCTGAAGATCGATGGCGATAACTGTTCCATCTCCTTGAATCGTCACGAAGGCAAACCGTGAGTCAGGGCTAAAGGCGATATGGGACGGCTTATTGCCGGCACGCATGCGCTCCAATAGTTTCAGGCCATTAGCGTCATAAATATCAACCTGGCCCCGCCTAAGGCTGGCAATCACCAGAAGGCGCCCATCGGGCGAGAAATCCAGATGGTAGGGGTTGGAAATACGCTCACGGCGCAATACCGTGCCGCTGCCTGGTTCGACAAATAGGATCTCGTTGGCCGCTGAGTCAGCTATCAATAATTCCTTGCCACCGGGTGCAAGAACCAGATGATGCACTTCACGCAGAGAGTCGATACGAATGACCTCTTCGCCTGTTCTTGGGTCTATTTTGACAATGCTGGGGTCGGTTGAATTAAGGACATAAACGAAGTCAGCGCGCGCGGTGGTAACGAACCCCAGTAGGCATAGGACCATAAAAGGAAGTAGGCGGCGTTTATCTGGCATCTGCGTCATTGGCGCAGTACCCACTTCATATCTGCGGATAAGTTTGCTTATCATGGGCTTTCCGACGCTTGAAAAGAGAGGGCGGCGCCATTCATGCAATAGCGCAATCCGGTTGGTTCAGGGCCGTCAGGGAAAACATGTCCCAGATGTCCGCCGCAAGACGCGCAGTGGATTTCGGTCCGCACCATGAAAAATGATTTATCAACTTTGCTGCCGATGGCCCCATCAACGGGTGCAAAAAAAGAAGGCCATCCCGAACCGCTTTCGTACTTTGTCGCCGAATCAAAAAGCGCATGACCACAGCCAGCGCAGAGAAAACGCCCAGGTCTTTTTTCATTATTCAATGGCGATGTTCCTGGCCGCTCGGTGCCGTGTTCGCGTAACACACGAAATGCTTCAGGAGAGAGGGACTGGCGCCATTCAGCTTCAGTTTTCCTGACGGGAAAGCTGTTATCCTGGGGGGCGGCTTGCTTGAAAAATGACATGATGCTTCCCGCCTTCCTTCACGCTTTCAGTAAAGAAGAAAAATTCTTCCGAAACTTGGCAAGTTTTGGCGCAACCACGGCCTGGCAATAGCCAGACCAAGGGTTGCGCGCGAAATAATTTTGATGCTCGGCTTCCGCCAGCCAAAATTTCGTCAATGGGGCGATTTCAGTGACAATGGGGTTCGACCAAAGCCTAGCCGCAGTGATTTCCGCGATGACTGACTGAGCTTCTGCCCCCTGTTCTGACCCATGCGTCAGGATGATGCTTCTATATTGCGGGCCGATATCGGCGCCCTGGCGGTCCTTGGTGGTTGGATCATGGATCGCAAAAAACACCATAAGTATATCGCGGAAGGCGATTTTGGCCGGGTCAAAAGTGATTTGCACGACCTCGGCATGGCCGGTCTTTTTGCCACAGACTTCTTCATAGCTCGGGTTCGCCAGATGGCCACCGGCATAGCCGGATTGCACCTTGGTAACCCCAATCATGTCCAGAAAGACTGCTTCCAGACACCAAAAGCAACCACCGCCTAGAGTCGCCTGCTCCATAGTCACTCAGCCCTCATTTGATATGGTCGCGCTTGGGCTCAGATTACGTCCAGGCCCACCCCGCGAATAGGCTCATTATATCGGTAAGGCCTGCCCCGCCAGCAAGGATGATGTCATCGCCGCCGCCCCCTTCGAAATGGTGGCCTAGCCCGTTGCCGATCATGATCTCGGCCGCCTGACCGCCAACCAGCGTCAGGCCACTAATGCCCTCCTGCACCAGGAAGGTTTCAATATTAGCCGGTAAAATCAGATCTGTAGCAGCAATCAGGGTGTCCTGGCCTGCGTTGGGCATTTCTATAACCAGATCATCGGCTTCATATAGGAAATAGAGATCATTCCCAGCGCCACCAGCCATTGTATCACGGCCAGAGCCGCCAAAAAGCGTATCATTGCCCGAATCCCCAGCCAGCGAGTCTTGTCCTTCCCCGCCCACAAGCAGGTCTGCCTTGGCCCCGCCAATGATGAGGTCATTCTGATCGCCCCCATCAAGCGTATTTGCGCCATCACCCCCATAAAGCGAATCGCGCCCTTCACCGCCAAAAAGCTCATTGGGAAGGCTATTGCCCATGATGCGATCATTGCCTGTTCCCCCGGTTCCCCTGATCGCATTGCTTGAGGGGGCAAGGATCAAAACTTCCACCTCTGCCGGTAGGTAGAAATCTATCACGGCAAGGACCGTGTCAGCACCTGCGCCTTGGTTTTCGAGTATCAGATCATCTATGCTTTCTGAGATATAGAAATCATTGCCCGCGCCGCCCTCCAGAATATTCATGCCTGGGCCGCCGACCAGGGTGTCATTGCCTCCATTGCCTTGCAGGATGTCGTCGCCATCTTGTCCCAAGACGCTGTCGCGACCGGATCCACCGATCAGGTGGTTTTCTGTTGGTCCGCCGAGAAGGGTCGTGCCCGCTGTGGCTGCGCGCGCATCTATCGCTTCAAATCCGGCTAGCCAGGCTCCATTGGCCGCCTGACCTTCCGGGACGTTCAGATTAATCGAAAGGCCTTGGGTTAAATTCAACCAGTCAAAGCCATCGCCGGCGTCCAAGTAATCCGTTACCTCACCGTAAAAAAGCCGGTCATCGCCACCACCGCCAAGCAGGCTGTCAGTTCCGCTTCCCCCTATAAGCGTGTCGGCATCCTCACCACCAAGCAGCGTATCATTGCCCGTTCCACCATCCAGGCAATCTGCCCCGTCGCCGCCATAGAGAAAATCGGCGCCAGTCGCACCCTGCAAATGGTCACGTCCGCCAGCGCCGAATAAAGAATCCTCACCAGCATCGCCGAATAGAAAATTGCTGGCATCGATCAGATCGATTTCCCCTGCGCTAGGGCCTTCAGCGTAAAGCGCGTCATTGCCGTCTCCCCCGAAAAGCCGGTCATCGCCGCTGCCCCCCCAAAGTTGATCAGAACCTGCGCCCCCCGAAAGAGTGTCGGCTGCATCGCCGCCGGAAAGCCAATCAGCCCCCTCCGCCCCCAAAAAGACATCAGTGCCGCCCAGGCCAAAAAGTCGTGAGCCCGAAGCCCTCGCTGTCAAAAGATCCGCTGTATGGCCACCCGCCCAGCCGCTGAAGCTACCCGTAGCGGCGTTCAGATAAACCAGGTTCAAATCCTGGATGGTTGCATCTATCCGCAACAAAAAATCAGCTGTGCCTAGTACGCCGTCCTGATCCAAATCTATCGCGATCCAGCCCCCAGGCGCTGAAGCGGCTTGCAGAAACCACGCTTGAAAATAGAATTGACCAAGATCATCGCCAGGGAGAGCCATTCCCATTTCTGGGGCAAGTTCTGAGGCAAGACGGCCGCGCCAGATGAGCGGCGCTGGACCGTAAGCGCCGTTTAAAACACCGTCGATGAGCGCGAAAGATAGGCTATCACCTTCAGTAACCGAAAAGTCACTAATGGTATCTGTTGCAAGAAAGCCGCTTGGCATATCCGCTATGGCGGAAAGATCAACAAGAAAAAGATCCGCTCCGGCGCCGCCAGTCATATAATCGGCGCCAATGCCTCCTGAAAGCACATCATCTCCAGCGCCGCCCAGCAAGCTATCTTGTCCCAAGGACCCAAAGAGCGAATCATTGCCTTCGCCCCCCATCAATAAGTTGGTCGAATTTTCTTCGGCGCCAGCCACGCTGCTTTCATTAAAGGCGAATAGGATATCAAAGCCGTTACCGCCATGCAGCGTATCATTGCCCGCATCGCCATAGAGCCAATCGGCAAAATCGCCGGCGTCCAGCAAATCATCGCCAGCACTACCAAAAAGGAAATCAACTCCCCCTAGGGAACGCAGGGTATCGTGCCCATCGAGGCCAATTAAACTATCGTCAGCAGAACCTTCACTTGTCAGAATGTCATCTAGCGCAGTGCCAATGATGGGTACGGAGGACATTGAGGCAGCAGAATACGTCGCGCCCAATGGCGCGTCCCCAAGCGTAAGCAGATAAGAAGATCCCCCCAAGGATGTTGTTGGGGATGTTAAATATTCATTAGTCAGGTTTAATTTTGTGCTGATATCAGCGGCATTGTTTATTCTGTCTGGTGAGAACATTTTTTGCTCCTCACCTCAGTAATCTCATAAGATAGTTTAAACTTTGAAAATGCAGATAGTTTCGGATTTATTTAGTCACCCTTGAAAACCTTCGCCGGAAAGGGATATGTTTATGTGGGAATAACGGAGCGAGATGTGCATCGTCGGTATTTGGTGACCACGAGTATTTTGGCGCTGATGCACACTCCCTCTCGTGCAACCGAAAGGCCGTTGATCGCTGCCGCCACCAGCTTGCAGCCGGCCTTGGAAGAAGCGGGGCCCTTGATTGCCACGCAAACCGGAATCATGCCACGCTTCGCTTATGGCGCCAGCGGAAATCTGACGCGGCAGATCGCGCAAGGGGCGCCGTTTGAACTGCTGCTGGCCGCAGATGAGGCTAGCATCCTCACCCTCGCCAAAGCCGGTCATTTGCGTGATGAAGGCCATGTCTATGCGCGTGGGCGCTTGGCGCTTTTTGCCCGGCATGGCGCGCCCTTTGATCCTGCGGCGGGGCTTGAAGCTTTGCGGCCCTTGCTGGCGGCGGGGCGCATTGCGCGTTTTGCCATCGCCAATCCGGAAACCGCGCCTTATGGCCGCGCCGCCGAGGAAGCCCTCCGTCGCCTTGGCCTATGGGATGCCATCCGCCCGCGCCTGGTCTTCGGCGAAAACATCGCGCAGGCAGCGCAATTTGCCATGACGGAAGGTGCTGCCGGCGGGCTGATAGCGCTCTCGCTGGCTGATACGCCGCCACTCAGGGCGCGTGGGCGTTTCGCCCTGGTGCCAGAAGCCTTGCATGAACTGCTGCGCCATCGCCTGGCCCTAACCAGGCGCGCCAGTGAAGCGGCGCTCCGCTTGCAGGCGTGGTTCCTGTCGCCAATCGCCGCGCAGGTTTTTGCCCGTCATGGGCTGGAGGCGCCCTGAGACATGGATTGGCCCGCTTTTCGTCTTTCGCTCTGGCTTGGCCTCGGCACTGTGGCGATCCTGCTGCCCTTGGCACTTTGGCTTGGGCGGCATTTGGCGCTGCGGCGCTTTGTGGGGCGTGGCGTGCTGGAAGCAGCGGTGGCGTTGCCTTTGGTGCTGCCGCCGACTGTGCTGGGCTTTTACTTACTCAGCGCCTTTGGCGCGGGCACCTGGTTGGGTGGCGCCTTCCAGGCGGTATTCGGCAAAAGCCTCGCCTTTTCATTTGAAGGGCTGCTGCTGGCGAGTGCGATTGCCAATATCCCCTTCGCCGTGCAGCCCATCCATAATGCCTTCGCCGCCATCCCGCCCAATCTGCGCGAAGCGGGGGCGACTTCCGGCATGACGCCTTGGACAGTGTTCCGGCGGATTGAATTGCCTTTGGCGTGGCCCGGCATTGCCACCGCCATTGTGCTTACTTTCGCCCATACGCTTGGCGAATTTGGTGTGGTGCTGATGGTGGGCGGCGCCATCCCGGGCGAGACCCGCACCGCCGCCATTGCCATTTATGATCGTGTGCAGGCGTTTGATGATGTTGCTGCCGCCAGCATGTCCGCGCTGCTGCTGGCGATCTGCCTTGTCGCGCTGTTGCTGGTGCAGCGCCTAACGCGTGGTATTGGGCGGCGGCGCCATGGCTGATCCTGGTCTCAGGCTCCGCTTGCAGTCCACAGCGCCGATCGCGCTTGATCTGGCGCTGGAATGCGCGCCCGGAGAGCTTGTCGCCATCATCGGCCCGTCAGGCGCGGGTAAATCCACAACGCTGCGCGCCATTGCCGGGCTGCATCATCCTACAAGCGGCAGCGTGGTATGTGGCGGACAAGTTTGGCTGGATACCGCCCGCGCGCTTGATCTGCCAGCGCATCGGCGCCGCGTGGGGCTGGTATTCCAGGATTACGCGCTGTTTCCGCATATGACCGCCCTTGGTAATGTGATGGCCGCCATGGGCCATCTGCCCGCCGCCGAGCGTGCGCCGCGCGCCGCAGCACTACTGGTGCGCGTGCATCTGGCTGGGCTTGAAGAACGCCGCCCGGCGGAGCTTTCCGGCGGGCAGCAGCAGCGCGTCGCCGTGGCGCGGGCCCTGGCGCGCGACCCCGCCGTATTGCTGCTGGATGAACCCTTCAGCGCCGTGGACCGTGCCACACGAAGGCGCTTGCAGGTCGAATTGGCCAATCTGCGCCAAGGGCTTTCAATCCCAATCATCCTGGTCACGCATGATTTGGATGAGGCTGCGTCGCTCGCGGATCGCATGGTGCTGTTGCATCGGGGCAGGGGGCTGCAAACCGCGTCTCCCGCTGAAATGCTCGCCCGCCCGGCTTCGGCCGAGGTCGCGCGGTTGCTGGATTTGCGTAACCTCTTCACGGGAGAGATCCTGGCGCATGAAGAAGGCGTGACCAGGCTGCGCTGGGGCGGGCAGGTGCTGGAAGCCGCACCCATGCCAAGCTTGCCAACTGGCGCCGCCGTTGATTGGCTGATTGGCGCGGGCGGGGTGGTGCTGCATCGCCGTGGCCGCCCTTCGGCGGGGGAGCGCGAAAACCCTATTGCCGGCACGATCCTTGCGCTGTTGCCGATGGGCGAGGAAACGCGCGTGACGCTTGATGTGGGTGATCCAGAAGGCCGGCACTTGGCCTTCGCACTGCCGCGCCATGCCGCGCAGCGCAATGCGCTCGCGCCTGGGGAGGTATGCAGCGTTTCCCTACTGCGCGATGCGCTGCATGTGATGCCGCGCGCATGAAAAATGCCGCGCTTTGGCTCAGGATTGATTTTGCCGATGGCCGCGTTGGCCCGGGCAAGATTGCGCTGCTGGAAGCGATTCAGCGTGAGGGTTCCATCAGCGCTGCAGCGCGGGCGCTTGGCATGTCCTATCGCCGCGCCTGGGAATTGGTGGCGGAGTTGAACCAGACCTTCTCTGGCCCGGTAGTGGCGCGGCTGACGGGCGGTGCCGGGGGTGGTGGCGCGAAGCTCACCCGGCTGGGGGAGGCTTTGTTGGAGGGGTTTCGGGAGATCGAAGCCGCGGCTAGCCGTGCTGCAGCGGCGCATTTGCGCCGTTTGGCCAGGGGGTGAAGCGGGGTACCTTGCGGCGAAACGCTGGGCGCGCTGCAATGCAGGCATGAGTGACACTCCAACAGCGCCCGCCCGCCCGGCTTCCACCGTCCTGCTTCTGCGCGATGGGCCGCGTGGCATGGAAGTTTTCATGGTGGTGCGCCACCGCCAGATTGATTTCGCCTCTGGCGCGCTGGTGTTTCCAGGCGGGCGTGTGGAGGCCTCAGACAAGGCTTTGTCCGGCGGCGATTCCCATGGCGCCTTTCGCGTGGCGGCCATTCGTGAAACCTGGGAAGAATGCGGCGTTTTGCTGGCCGAAGAAGGCAGCACGCCGGAAGCTGAGGGTGAATTCGCTGCCATGCTGGCTGAACGCCGCCTGATGCCAGCGGTATCATCACTCGCGCATTTCGCGCATTGGATTACGCCGGTGGAAGTGCCGAAGCGCTTTGACACGCATTTCTTCCTGGCCGCCGCGCCGGAAGATCAGGCTGCGCTGCATGATGGGCATGAAGCGGTGGATAGTGTCTGGATCAGGCCTGCCGATGCTTTGGCCGAAGGCATTGCTGGCACCAAGAAGCTGGTGTTCCCGACACGCATGAACCTGACCAAGCTTGCCCGGCATGACAGCGTGGCGGAAGCCTTTGCCGCCGCGCGGGCGCGGCCCGTTGTGACCGTTTTGCCCGAGCTTGTGGGCATGACCCCTGAAGGGCGCATCCTGCGCCTGCCTCGTGATGCCGATTATGGTGGCGAGGAATTTCTGGCGGGCGATCCGCCTTCCATGTGATGGAGAAGCCACTCATGCTGCCTCGCCGCCTTCGCTTCGGCATTTTTCTGGCCCCGTTTCATCGCGTGGGGGATAATCCAACCCTTGGACTGACGCGCGATCTGGAATTGATTGAATGGCTTGATCATCTGGGCTTTGATGAAGCCTGGATTGGTGAACATCATTCCGCCGGCTGGGAAACCATCGCAAGCCCGGAAATCATGATTGCGGCGGCAGCAGAACGCACCAAGCACATCAAGCTTGGCTCGGGCGTCACCAGCCTGCCGTATCATCACCCGCTTCTGGTGGCGCAGCGCTTTGTGCAGTTGGACCACATGACGCGCGGGCGCGTGATGCTGGGCTGCGGGCCGGGCGCGCTGGTATCTGATGCGTATATGATGGGCATTGATGCCGCGCATCAGCGCCGCCGCATGGATGAATCGCTGAATGCCATCACGCGGCTTTTGGCCTGCGAAGAACCCGTGACGATGGAAACCGATTGGTTCACCCTGCGTGAGGCGCGGCTGCATCTTGCACCTTATTCCGAACCGCGTTTCCCCATTTCGGTCGCGTCTTCGACAACCCCATCGGGCGCGCTGGCGGCGGCGAAATATGGGCTTGGGCTGATATCGCTGGGCGCTGGGTTGCCGGGTGGGCCGAAATCACTCGCCGAGCAATGGCGCATGGCCGAGGCTGAAGCCGCGAAGCACGGGCAGAAGATGGAACGGCGCAATTGGCGCCTGGTGGTCAATCTGCATTGCGCGGAGGATGATGAACGCGCGCTGCGTGACGTGCGCCATGGTGAGGCTTTGGAGACGCTGACCTATTTCAGCGAAACCTTGGGCCGTCCACCGATGCGTTCAGAAGACCCGCTGCGCGATGGGCTGGCGATGGGGTCCACGCTTGTGGGCTCGCCGGAGACGGTGGCGGCGGGGATTGAACGGCTGCTGAGCTTCACCGATGGCGGGGCAGGGGGCGTGTTGTTCCGAGCTCATGAATGGGCGGACCGCGAAGCGACCATGCGCTCCTTTGAACTTTTCGCGCGTTGGGTAATGCCGCGCTTCCAGGGTTCGCTTGTGATGCCGCAGCAATCGCGCGATTGGGTCAGCAAAAATCGCGAATCCATCTTTGCGCCGAATATGGCGGCGCTGAAGCAGGCTTTCCGTGATGCGGGCCAGGATGCGCCGGAAATGCAGCGCTTGAAGCTGCATACGGGCGCGGTGGAAATGCCGAAGGTTTGATGCCGATGATCACGCGGCGTGGCTTGGCGGCGGCGGCCTTGCTGCCGCTTGCCGTGCCGGTGGTGGCCCAAGGCCGCGCTGTCAGTCGAATTGCTTTCGGAACCTGTGCTGATGAGAAGCTGCCGCAGCCGATCTGGCGTGCGGTGCGCGCTTATCAGCCTGAGTTTTTCATCTTCGCCGGGGATAATGTTTATGGCGGGGTGCGGCGGCATGATCTGGCCGAATTGCAGGAAGCCTATGCCCGGGCGCAGCAGCACCAGGAATTCATGGGCTTCATCGCGGGGCAACAGCATCACACTGCGATCTGGGATGATCATGATTTTGGCGTGAATGATGGTGGCATTGAAAACCCCTTCAAGCAGGAAGCGAAGGACGCGTTTCTGGAATTCTGGCGCGTGCCGGCTGATGATGTGCGGCGGCGCCGAGAAGGGCTTTATCATCATCTGACGCTTGGGCCGGCCGGGCAGCGCGTGCAGATCATGCTGCTGGATACGCGCTGGTTCCGTTCCCCCTTGCGCATCACGGATATGCGCGGCGCGCCCGGGCGGGAGCGTTACTTGCCCGATGATGATCCGGCCAAGAGCATGTTGGGGGAGGCACAATGGGCTTGGCTTCGTGCCTGCTTGCAGGAACCGGCGGAACTCCGGTTGATTGTTTCTTCCGTCCAGGTCGTGGTGGAAGGCCATGGTTGGGAAAGATGGGGCAATTTCCCGCGCGAGCGGCAGCGGCTGTTTGATCTGATCGCCAGCACCAAGGCGCGCGGTGTGGTGTTTCTATCAGGCGATCGGCATATCGGCGCGCTTTATCGCGAAAGCCAGGGCACGCCCTATCCGCTCACGGAAATCACCTCGAGCGGTATCAATCGGCAATTCGTCAATGCGCGCGAACAAGGCCCCAATCGGCTGGGTGAGCTTTACCCGCGCGTCAATTTCGGCACGCTTGATATTGATTGGCAGCAGGGGCGTGTTGCGCTTGCGCTGCGTGATGAGGAAGGGGTGATCCAGCGCAATGTCTCGCTTGCGCTGGATGCTCTCCGTCCCGTTTAGCTTCAGTTGATCCTTAGATTGAGGCGGCGGATGACAGCGCCTTCTTCTTCCATGATTTTGGCCACCTCAGCGCGGTAATCCTCACTGCTTTTGTAGATTAGCGGCATGTCGAAGCGTTCCAGTGCCGCAGTATGCACGGGATCATATAGCGCCTGCTTGAAGCCATCATGCAGCGCTTTCACGATGCCTGGATCAACGCCCTTGGGGGCGGCGATGCCATAGGGGGAGGTGGAGACGATATTGATGCCGCTTTCCACAAGCGTCGGCGCATCCGGATAGCGCTTGGCGCGTTGTTCACCCCAGGTGCAGAGCAGGCGGAATTGCCCACCATCCACCAATGGCGCCCAGGAGGTTGAATCGACCATCGCCTGGGTTTGGCCGCTTAGCAGTGATTGCGCGTTATCAGCGCCTCCGCGGAAGGGCACATGCAGCCATTCAATGCCGCGTTCCAGCGCAATGCGTTCCATGGTGATGTGCAGCGTGGTGCCAACGCCGGGGGAGCCATAAGCAACCTTGCCGGGATTGGCCTTGGCATAGGCCAGGAATTCTTCCCAATTTTTCCAAGGACTATCGGCCTTCACCACCACGCCGAACAGATAGCCGGTAAGGTGAATAATATAGGTAAAGTCCTTCATCGGGTCCCAGGTCGGGCGGCTCGACATCATTGGGAAGCGAAAGACAGTGATGGGCAATTGGCCGACCAGATAGCCATCGCCGCGCTGTTCCTGCGCCATCGCCGCCGCCGCCAGGGTGCCGCTGGCGCCGCCGCGATTGTCAATAACCACCTGCTGGCCAAGGTAGCGCGAACCCGCTTCAGCCAAGGCGCGCAATTGCCCGTCAGTGGAACCACCGGGCGGCCAGGGCACGATCAGGCGAATGGGTCTATTGGGAAAGCCCGATTGCGCGATGGCGGGCGCTGACAAAAGCCCGGCGGCGGCGGTGAGGGCGGTGCGGCGTGTGATGTTCATTTTTTCTCTCCCGGTTTTGGCGCGGCGTAATGATGGCCGCCTAGCTTGACTTTTAGCATAGCATGGCCGGCAAGCTTCACCCAGCCACAAGCCTACTGCCCGCGTTGAAGCATTCTGCCCGCGCTGCCGCGATACGCTGCTCCGTGGACTGGATGGTGTGGCGATCTTCCGCCAGCTTCGCCCTTCTTTGCGCGAGCAATTGCGCCATGGCTTCCGGCGCCGGGCCGCCAAGCAGGCTGCGCCCAACAAGATTTTGTGCCGGGTCCAGGGCGGCTTGCAACCTGGCCGGCGCGATATGGAGCGGCTTGCCGAATAGCACCATCGCCGCTTCATCCAGCGCCGCGCTTGAAATGCTTTCCGCATTGCGCCCTTCGGCCAGCGCATCACGCACCACAATGGCGACGATGTTATGCGCCATGCGGAAACTGAGGCCGGTTTCGCGCACGATCACATCCGCCAATTCGGTGGCGGTGCCGAAGCCTTCGCGCGCCGCATTCGCCATGCGGTCCTTATTCAGGCTGAGGCCCTGCATCACTTCCTGAAACAAGGCGAGGATGCGCCGGCTACGCAGCGCGGCATCCAGCACGGGTTCATTCACCGCCGTCACCGCATCATTTACATCGGCGAAGGCAGTGTTTTTCGTACAAGCCATGGCGGCGTTGTGCGCACCCTGCACCATGGCCGCCGCCGCCTTCAGATGTTCCAAAGCAACAGGGTTTTTCTTCTGCGGCATGATGCTGGAAACCGCCGAATGGCGATCGGCCAATTCGACAAAGCCATATTCCCAACTGCCCCAATTCTGCAGATCCGTCGCAAGGCGTGAGAGCAACGTCATCATCACGGCCATGGCTGAGGCCGCTTCCAGCGCATCATCGCGCGAGGATACGGCGTCATAGGCAAGCTCCAGCGGGGCGGCGAAGCCAAGCGCGGTAGCGACCCAGGCGCGATCAAGGGGGAAGGCGGTGGTGGAAAGCGCACCCGCGCCCAGGGGGCAAAGATCGCAATGGGCCAATGCGCCGATCAATCTTTGATGATCGCGCGCCAGCGCATCCGCGGCCGAGGCCAACCAATAGCCAAAGGTGATGGGCTGCGCATGTTGGCCATGGGTATAGCCGGGCATAATGGTGGCGATATGTTCCTCAGCACGTGCAAGGATTGTCTGCCGCAGATCAGCAAGTAGTCCCAACACCGCCAGCAATTCCATGCGTAAGGCCATACGCCAGGTGGTTGCGTTTAGATCATTCCGGCTGCGCCCGGTATGCAGCCGTCCACCAATATCGGGGCCGAGTTTTTGGATGATCAGTTTTTCGACATAGGAATACAAATCCTCCTGCCGGTAATCCACCGGCACCGCTTCCGGCCCGGCTTCAGCCATAGAGAGGATTTCGGGCAATATGCGCGCCATGGCATCGCGGCTGACAATGCCTTGGCGTTCCAGCATCAGCCCATGGGCCAGATGCACCCACATCTCATGCGCAAAGACATAATGCTGCGCACGCGCAACTGACCCGCGATAATAGCTTTCAACCAGCAATGGCGAAGGCGGTTCCTTCACCCTTTCGCGTAAATTCACCGCCTCCGTCATCTTCAACCTCTCTCAGGGACGTTGATTGCTGAGAACCACCGTGCCGGAGGCAGAGAACATGCCGCCCACGCCATGCGCCACGCTGATTTTCACATTGGGCACTTGCGCCGGCGCGGTGCCGCGCACCTGACGCACGCTTTCTTGCAGGGCGAACATGCCATACATGCCGGTATGCGTATAAGAAAGCCCGCCGCCATTGGTGTTGATCGGTAGCTTCCCACCCGGCGCAGTATTGCGTTCCCAGATGAAATCCTTGGCTTCGCCGCGCTTGACGAAGCCAAGATCTTCCAGGCCATACATGGGCAGATGCGCGAAGGCGTCATAGATCATCAAATGATCCACATCGCTGTGTTTGATGCCGGCCATGCGGAAGGCTTCCGGCCCCGCCACGCGGAACGCACGAGATGAGGTGAAATCCTCCATCTGGCTCACCATGGTGGTTTCCACGCTTTCGCCACTGCCCAGGATGTAGCAAGGCTTGGTCGGGAAATCCTTGGCGCGGTCGGAGGAGGTGAGGATCAGCGCGCCGCCGCCATCCGTCACCAGGCAGCATTGCAGCAGCCGGAAGGGATAGGCGATCATTTTGCTGTTCAGCACATCATCAATCGTGATCGGGTCCTTGAAGGCCGCGCGTGGGTTCTTCGCCGCCCATTCGCGCTGCACCACCGCAACCTGCGCCATTTGTTCATGCGTGACGCCATAGGTTTTCATGTAGCGCAGCACAGGAATGGGGAAGAGTGTCGGCGGACCCATGGGGCCGAAGGGCGCTTCGAATTGGCCATTCAGGCTTTGTGGTTCTGCCGGGCGCGGCGTGCCATTGACGCGCG
>CAIMVB010000460.1 GCA_903844785.1 uncultured Rhodospirillales bacterium
ATCGGTGCTGACAGCGGTGCGCCTGCCGGAAGGCCATAGCGCCAACGCGCTACGCACCACCATCCTGGAACGCTTCAACATGAGCCTGGGTAACGGGCTTGGCCAATTGAATGACCGCGTCTTCCGCATTGGCCATTTGGGCGATTTCGGCGATCTGCAACTGACCGGCACGCTGAGCGGCGTTGAGATGGGGCTGCGCGCTGCGGGCATTCCGCATCAATCCGGCGGCGTGCAGGCGGCGATGGATTATTTGAGCGGGAATGCGTGATTTTCAAAGCGCGCGCAGAAAGCTTCCATATCTTCGGATTGGAAGCTTTCCAGCCGCGCCATGATGGTCTCGAACGGCCAATCCCACCAGGCAATCGCCTGTAGCCGCGCTGCGATTTCGCGCGGAAAGCGTTCCTTGATCATGCGCGCCGGCACACCGCCCATAATGGTGTAAGGCGCGACATCCCGCGCCACCACGGCACCCGCCGCCAGCACCGCGCCATCACCCACCGTGACACCTGCCAGTACCGTCACGCCATGGCCGATCCAGACATCATGGCCAATCTTCACCCGCTCTGCGCGGCGCTGCGCGAAAAACGCCGTGTCGCGCTGTTTGGTCGCGTCATAATATTCCGGCACATAGGTGAAGCGATGCTGCGCCGGGCGGCCCATCGGGTGATTGGGCGGGCCGATCCTGACGCAAGCCGCAATGGCGCAAAACTTGCCAATCTCCGCATCCGCCACCTGGCAATCATGGCCGAGATAGGATGCATCACCGATCGTCGTATATTCGATCGAGGATCGTTCCAGAATCTCACAACGCGCGCCAATCTCAGCCTGCCGCAGTTTCACGCTTGGGTGAATGAAGGTCTCAGCGATTTTCGGCCTTGGTGCAGTCATCACGGTATTCCCACAGAATTTTGGCCAAAACGCCGCAATGAAGCGGCCTGGTCAATCGGATGGGTTGAGAGCCTGTCGAACCACAGCATGAATTCTTGATCCTGCTCAATATACGCACCCAAAGCAGGCGCATGATGCGCGGGCCGAGAGATGGTACGGCAGAACAAAGCGCGGCTTTGGGGGTTTTATGGCTGAGATTGATCATCTTGTGATTGGCGCTGCCTCGCTGGAAGCGGGTGCGGCTTGGCTCGAACGCCATTTGGGCGTGCGTCCCGTCCCTGGCGGCGCGCATCCCGGCGTGGGCACGCATAATATGCTGCTGGGGCTTGGGCCGGACCAATATATCGAAATCATCGCGCCCGACCCCACCCAGGCCGCGCCGGCCCATCCCCGCCCCTTTGACCTGGATGACCCCGCGCTGAGGCTGGCGCTGGAAGCCGAACCCCAGCTTATCGCCTATGTCGCCGCGACGCCGGCCATTGAAGCGGTGGTGGCGCGGCTTGGCGCCTCCCATGGTGGGGAGGTGCGCGCCATGCGCCGTGGCGCGCTTTCCTGGCGCATGGCCTTCCCGCCGCAGCGCCAGGATATGGGCAATCTGATCCCACCGCTGATCCAATGGGATGGTGCCCGGGCCGCCGCGCAAATCCCCGATTCCGGTTGGCGCCTGATAAGCCTGGAAGCCGAGCACCCGGATTTGGCGGCGCTGCGCCAAGCCATCGCCGCCCGCGGGCTGGAGGAAGCGATAAAACTCCGCCACAGCCCAAATGCCCGGCTGGTGGCCCATTTACGCCACCAGGATGGCCGGGAAGCGGTACTCGCCAGCGTGTGAGGGGGCGCGCCGGCCGCTACCCCTGGTCTATCTTTCTGCGTGATTTCGGAACATATTTCGCGTATGGCAAGAATTATGCTTCCAATGCGCTACCGCAACCAAATAATGATATCGGCTTTTCCGATAGGCATATCCGGGGTTCTGGCCGGTCGTGGCGCGCTGCCCAAGGGGCTCGCCAAGGCATGACCGCGCGCGTGCTGGTGGTGGATGACAGCCTGCCCAATCGCAAGCTGCTGGAAGCCCGGCTTCAGGATGAATATTTCGAAGTGGCGGGTGCCGCTTCGGGCGCTGAAGCGATTACCCTGGCCCAACGCTGGTCACCCGATATCATCCTGCTTGATGTGCTGATGCCGGGCATGGATGGCTTTGAAGCCTGCCGGCGCCTGAAGGCGCAGCTAAGCACAGCGCATATCCCCGTGGTCATGGTCACATCGCTTAATGACCAAGGCGAAAGGGTGCGCGGCCTTGATGCCGGGGCGGATGACTTCCTGGTGAAGCCTGTGGACCAAGCCACCCTCTTTGCTCGGCTGCGCGCCTTGTTGCGCGTGAAGCAGGTACTGGATGCCTGGCGCCTGCGGGCCGAGACCGTTCGTGATCTGGGCTTCGAACCACCAAGCGCCCCGCCCGAGGATTTCGAAGGTGCCAAGGTGCTGCTGCTGTCGCATGATGCGTCGGAAGCGGCCACCTTATCCCACGCCCTGCAGGCCGATGGCATGGCGCTTGAACAATTCAGCGATGAAAAACTTGTCTGGCAAAAGCTGCAGGACCCTGCCGCGCATTACGATCTGGTGCTGAATTCATTGCCCATGCCGGGGGGGGATCCGCTGCGCCTGGCCTCACGCCTGCGGGCAGAGGCCGAAACGCGTGATTTACCGCTGATGCTGATCGCGAATGCCGAACAGCGTGAACTGGTCCTGCGCGCCTTTGAACTTGGCGCATCAGACCATGTTTTGCGCCCCATCAATGAACAAGAATTGCGCGCGCGCGTGCGCAATCAGGTTCGGCGCCGCCGCTATCAGCTTCGGCTCCGTGCCGAATTTGATCGCTCGCTGGAATTGGCGGTGACAGATGGGCTCACGGGGCTGCGCAATCGCCGTTATGTTGTGCGCCACCTGGAATCTCTGCTGCGCGATGGCGCGGCCTGTGGCGTGCTGATGATTGATGTGGACCGGTTCAAACCACTCAATGATTATTACGGCCATGCGGCGGGCGATGCGGCGCTGCGCGAAGTGGCGGCGCGGCTGCGCGAACATGTGCGCGCATCCGACATTGTTGCCCGCTATGGCGGCGAGGAATTTCTGGTGGTGATGTCTGGCCCAGGCATTGAGGAGACAGGCGTCGTCGCTGAAAGGTTGCGATCCGCCATCGGCAATAGCCCGATCGATCTTGGGCAGGCGAAATTGCCCGTCACAGTCAGCATCGGCAGCGCGCTATCGGCCGTCAGTGCAGATGCCGCGGCACTGATCGCCGCCGCAGATGCAGCAATGTATCGCGCAAAATCACTCGGGCGGAACCGCGTGGAAGCCGCGACCAATCAGGATTGGCGCTTGGCGTGATGACCTGCGCGCCATAACGCAAAAGGGCGGGAAGCCCCGCCCTTGCAGCGATAGACGAAGCGGCGCGTCAGGGCGCCGCCCGAATTACTTAATCTTCGCTTCGCGGAAGACCACGTGCTTGCGCGCTACGGGGTCGTATTTCTTCTTTTCCATCTTCCCGGTCATGTTCCGGGTGTTCTTTTTGGTCACGTAGAAATACCCTGTCTCCGCGCTGCTCACGAGGCGAATAAGGATGGTGTTCGATTTGGCCATGGCTCACAACTCCAGCCTGTCGGCCAAGGGGCCGCAGGATTCCGAAGCCCCCTTCCTAGCCAAGCTTGCGCGCCCGTCAAGGGGCAAAAGCGCGCCGCAGGAAGTTCAGCGCATCAGGGCTGCGCGATAGGCAGCGGGGTCAAGCACCAGCGACTGGGCGAAATCCGTTTCACGTTCAATGCCATCAAGCCCCGGGCAGGTTTCACGCAGGGCAGCGGCTTCCAGCGCCGGGACAGGAACGCGCAGGGCGCGCAACCGCGCCAAGGCTGCGCCCATGGGCTGCTGACCGGCACGAAGCGCCGCCAGCGCCTCGGCCGCGGCCTCGGCCCCGCCTGCTGTGCAAAGCGCCGGCAATAGCCCAGCCCCCTGCAGTGGCCAGCCGGATGGCAGCAGTATCCGCGACCAGCTCAATTGCAATTCGCCGCCATTGGGTAGCGGGAGCAGCACTTGGACCAAGCCCTTGCCCTGGGTGCCGGTGCCAATCACGGCCGCCCTGCCCTTTTCCGCCAGTGCCGCGGCCAGGATTTCGGCGGCGGAGGCAGTGCGCCCATCCACCAGCACCACAATCGGCCGGCCCTGCGCCGCATCATTATCCCCTGCGCTATAGCGCCGATTGGCCTCTGGATGGCGCCCGGCGGTGCTGACGATCTCGCCGGTGCCAGCATCCAGAAAAATATCCGCCACTGCCACTGCCTGGGTCAGGATACCGCCGCGATTGCCGCGCAAATCCAGCACCAAGCCGCGCGGCGGGGTGCTGCTGGCAAAGGCCGCTTCGACAAATCCGGCCACCTGCGCCGATGTCAGCGCCGTGAAGCCCGAAATGCGGAGATGTAAAACCTCACTGCGGGTCTCCGCCGTCACCGTCTCCACGCGATTGGCCACCCGGCGCAGATCCACGATGCGCCGGCGCCCCGCGCGGTGAACTTCAAGCGATACCTCTGTCTCCGCCGCCCCTTCCAGCAGCAGCACGGCGCCGGGGATGTCATTGGCGAAGACCATTTCATCATCCACGGTCACCAGACGATCACCGGCGCGAATGCCAGCGCGCGCGGCGGGGCTATTGGGCGTTACCGCCGCCACCACCACCTGCCCGCGCTGCGCCGCGAGCCTGAGCCCAACGCCGCCCTGCCCAAGCCGCCGATCGCGGGCGAGTTGCGCTTCCTCGGGCGTCACGTAACGGCTGAAAGGATCAAGATGGCCAAATACCGCCGCAAAGCTGGCGCGCAGCAGCGTATCCCGCCCGGCATCCCGAACAGGGGGGGAAGCAAGCCA
>CAIMVB010000461.1 GCA_903844785.1 uncultured Rhodospirillales bacterium
CATGCAGAATGAGATCACGCAGCCCCAGCAAATGGCCAATTACCGTAACATTGGTGGCGTGGCCTGAAACAAATACAACCGCCGCTTGCGCGCGGTAATGTGCCGCCAGTGCCGCTTCAAGCGCGCCATGCAGCGGCCTTTCGCCGGATACCATGCGCGATGCGGAAGCGGAAACCCCATAAGTATCAATCGCCGCCTTGGCCGCCGCCTGCACGCGCGGGTCCCCATTCAGCCCAAGGTAATTGTAGGAACCGAAATTAATCACTTCCCGCCCGCCAATCACACTATGCGCGGCGGCAATGCCGTCATGCGCGCGGAAGAACGGGTTTTCGAGTTGCAGGCTCACCGCAGCGTCGCGGATCAGCGCCATTTCCCGCTGGCCGGGCAATTCGCGAAAGCCGCGCGGGGTTTCCAGCGCTGGCGCATCCTCTCGCTGGCGGGTCAATCGCGCGAGCAACGCCGCGCGCGCAGCAGCAGAAAGGCCGAAGCCGCTATTCATTGCACCGCTGCCGGTTCATGGGTTTCGATCAAGGCTTCAAGCGTCGCTGTATCGGCAGCATCCTTGAACAAAACGGCCGAAATACGCTGTACCAATAAGGCAAGGGTCAAATCCTCGGTCACCGCAGTCAGCGGTACGGTGATGCCAAGCCGGCGTTCCAGTGCCATGCGCAATTCAATCCCGCCGAGTGAATCAAGCCCAAGCCCCGGCAAGGGCTGATCCACCCGCACCGCTTCCGGCGGCAGGCGCAGGATGCGCGCCATTTCGTCGCGCGCAAGCGCCAGCAGCGCGGCGCGTGCCGCGCCCGGTTCCATGGCGCAAAGCTGCGTGCGCAACGCCGCGCCATCGGCTTCATGCGCGGCGGCTTGTCCGGCGAGTGCGGCAAAGGCGGGTTCCGCCATGATGGGCAGGGCAGCTTGCATGCTATCCCAGCCCATACGCGCCACATGGATTACCGGCACGCCGGCCTCGATCAGGGCGGGCAAATCGGCCAGGGCTTCCTGCGCGGCCATGGGCTTGGCGCCGCTCAAGCGTTCCAGCTTTTCCGCCGCCGCGGATTGGCGGGTCAGCACGCCGGCATCGGCAATCGGGCCCCACCCTACCGCCAGCGCGGGCTTGCCCTCCGCCTGGCGCCGCCGGGCAATGCCTTCCAGCGCGGCATTGGCAGCGACGTAATTCGCCTGACCAGGATTGCCGAAAGCGGTGGTGGCGGAAGAAAACAGCAAAAACAGATGCAGCGGGTCTTTGATGGTGAGCGCTTCCAAAGCTTCGGCCACTGCAAGCTTGGGGGCGAGCACGCGCGCGAAGCTCGCGCTATCCTGCCGCGCTGCTGCGGCATCGGCGAAAATAGCCGCCGCCTGCACCACGCCGCGCAAGGGCGCGCCTTCAGCGCGCAGCGCCGCCAGCACGGTGCCAAGCGCGGCAGCGTCTGTTGCATCACAGGCATGGGCGCTGGCGCGCGCGCCCAGCGCGGCCAGAATGCGCAAAGCGGCATCCATGCCGGGCGTTGCAGCGCCACGGCGGGAAATCAGCGCAATACGTCTGGCGCCAGCCGCCGCCAGCCATTTGGCGCATTCCAATCCAAAGCCCTGCGTGCCGCCCAACACCACATAAAGCCCCGCCTCATCCGGCTGCCATGGCGCGGCAGTGGCGGCTGGGGCGGGCGGGCGGATCACCAGCTTGCCGATATGGCTTGAAGCCTGAAGCTGGCGGAAGGCTGCCTCGGCCTCTGCTGCTTCAAAGGCGCGATGCGGCAGGGGCAGCAGCGAAGCATCGGCCAGCCGCGCGGCGATATCGGCCAGCAGCGCTTCCGCCAAGGCGGGGCGGGCGCGCGGCAGCGCATCCGCATCCACCGCGAAATAGCTGATATTGCGCCGGAAGGCGCCAAGCACCGCGCGGCGGCCCTCAGCGAAGTCACGCTTGCCCAATTCAATGAAGCGCCCAAAGGGGGCCAGCAGGCCAAGGCTTCTTTCCATCGCAACGCCGGCGAGCGAATTCAGCACCACATCCACGCCATCGGGCCAGGTGGCGCGCAGCGCATCGGCAAAGCCGGCATCGCGGCTATCCAGCACTAAATCAGCGCCAAGCTGGCGCAAAAAGGCACGTTTATCGGGGCTGCCCGCCGTAGCCGCCACCAGCGCGCCCGCTGCCTTGGCGATTTGCAGTGCCGCGAGGCCCACAGCCCCCGCCCCGCCATGGATCAGCACGCGTTCACCTGGGCGCAGCCTGGCCAGGGTTTCCAGCGAATAGGCAGCCGTGATGAAGGCCACGGGAATGGTCGCCGCCGCTTCCGGGCTGATGCCGGGGGGCAGCGGTTGCAGCGCCTCGGCCCGCGTCAGCGCATGAGTGGCGAAGGCGGCGGGCGCAAAGCCAAACACCGCGCTCCCTGGCGCCAGCGTAACCCCCGGCCCGGCTTCTTCCACAATGCCCGCGCATTCCATGCCAAGGCTGGCGCCGGCAAAGCCATCCATCAGCATATCCTCAGGCAATAATCCTTGCGCCCACATCACATCGCGGAAATTGAGCCCCGTGGCCGTTACGCGCAGCCGGACCTCGCCCGGGCCGGGCTTGGGCAAGGCGCCGATGGCATTCCAGCTAAGGCTGGCCAATTGTCCCGGCTGGCCAATGGCAAGCCGCGCCGGATAAGGCGGCTTCGGGCTGGGCAGGCCGGGGCGCAGCAGGGGCAGGAACCGGCCTGAGGCGGTCAGGCTCACCTCCGGCGCATGGCCAGCCCATTCGGCGAGGATCAGCAAAGCCGCGTCATCAGGCGAAAGCTCGGGCGCCAAGCTGATGCGGCGCGGCTTCAGCCCCGGCATTTCATTGGCCAAAACCCGGCCAAGCCCAATAAGCGCTGCCGCGCGCGCCTCATCCGCCTGCGCCACCAGCATCAGGCCGCGCGCTGTGCCATCCGCCGCCGCCGCCAGCGCTGTCAGGGCGGCAAGGGCGGGCGCGGGGTCCGCCATGCCCGTCAGCGCCAGAAGCTGCGCCCCGCGCAGCGTTTTGGGCGGCGGAATTTCCCCGAGCGGCAGAATGGCCGCCGGCTGATCCGGCGCCAGGCGCACCGCCACTGCCTGGGCGAGGGCCATCATCTCCGCATCGGCGAAAATCATCGGTTTTGCGGCAATAGTCAGCGCGGGCGGCGCAGCTGGCCCAGTGGCGTTGCGGCCCGAAATCAGCAATGCCGGCCAGGGCGCGGCATCCAGCGTTTCAACCTCTGCCCCCTGCCAGCCCGTCATGCCAAGCGCGCTCCGCCAAGCAGCGGCGTCGGGCAGCGCGCCTTCCGCATCATCCCGCCACCAAGCCGGATCCTGCCCCAGGGTGAAGTTCCAAAGCGCGCCGGGTACGGGTTCAGCCAATAAAAGCGCCGCCCCTGGTGCGGCCTGGGCATTGAGCCCCTGCAGCAAAGCCAAGCCGCGCCGTCGAAACGCTGCCGGGGCAAGGCCCAGAATCAGGTCAGCCTGATCTGCCTGCGCCGGGGCATTTTCCAGGCTGTCCCAGCCTTCCCAGCGCAGGGTCACATGATCCGGCACGCCATTCAGTGCGCCGGCGCCAGCTTCACCAATCGCGCGGTAGTGAATATGCCTACCGCTGGCGCCCAGCACCGCCAAAGCGCCACGCGTCAAAGCCCCGCCTGCGCCCAGTTCCAAAATTCTGAGTGGCCTATCGGTAGGCCAAGCCTCGGCAAGGGCGCTGACCCCGGCCAAAAGCGTAGCGGCCAAGGCCTGCTTTGCCCCACCCTGGGCGGGTGGTGGCGGCGCTGACACCGGTTCCCCCTTAAGCGCTGCGCCCAATTGTTCCCCGGCACGCGCCAACCATGCCAAATCCAATGCAAGCCCTGGCTGCTCGGCCAAAACCTCGCGCCAAATTGCCTCCGCCGGCGGCAGGGGCTGGTCTTCAATGATGCGCCAAGCACCGCCGACCAGTTCCGCAGCGCCCGCCGCTGCGAGGATGCGCCAAAGCGCCGCGCGATAGGGGCTGGGCGGGGCAGTGGTATCGCGTAGCGCCGGCAAGGCCAGGGCAGCGAGATTAGCCTCCAGTAACAGCATTGCTTCGGTCAAGGGTTTGGCCTGATCTGCCTGCCGGATCGCGGTCATGACAGGTGCCAAATCCACCGGCGCGCTTGTGGGAACCAAGGGCAGGCTCGGCACCGGGTCCAGGCGGAAGCTGCGATGGGCGAGCTTTTCCTGCCCTGGGCGGGTCATGCGCTGGAACCAGATATCCTCAATCATCGCCACCACGGCGCCGGCGGCATCGCGCAGGGTGAGATTGGCAGCGAAAAGCCGTGCGCCGCGCCGACCAGGGGTGATTTCGGCGGTTGCGATGGCCCCTGCATCACGCCTTGCGCAAAGCCTGCCGATGCGAATGGGGATAATGGCTTCTTCCGCGCCCATTCCTTGGCCGAGCAGCAAGGCAAAAAGCCCCTGCAAGGCGCCGTCCAATAGAGCGGGGTGCAGGATGAAGCGCGGTTCATCCGGCGCCGCTGCGGGCAGGCTGAGAAGCGCCAGCGCCCGGCTGCCGCTGCCATCCACTTCCACTTTTTGCAGGCTTTGAAAGGCCGGGCCGTAATCCAGCCCATGCCGCGCGGCGAAGCCGATAACCTCAGCGCCTGGGACCTCACGCGTCTTACCAAGTGCAAAGCCGGACGAGGCGGGCAGGCGCGGCAGGGGTGCGAAGCGGGCGCGGGCGCAAAGGGTGAAATCATCCTCGGCCAGGCGCGGGCGGGTGGCCAGCGTAAAGCCACCCTCGCCATCCGCCGAAAAACGCAGTTCAAGGGCGCCATCTTTCGCGAGGGTGACGGGGCGGAGGATGGCAAGATCACTCACCTCCAGCACTGGCGCGTCCGGATGGGTCAGCGCGGCGGCGGCCAGGGCGGCTTCCGCCATGGCGGCGGCGGGCAGCACCGCGTCACCAAACAACATGTGATCACCAAGCCAGGGCTGGGCGAGGCAATCGAGCCATTGCGTCCAGAGCCCCGGCGCCGTGCCGCGCCGATAGCCAAGCAACGGGTGGTCCTGCACCGGATCGGTCTGTCGCGCGCTTTCCACTGTGCGCGGGAACCAGATGGGCCGGCGTGCGAAGGGCGTGCGCGTCAGCGCGGCGCGTTCTGCGGTCCCTTGAAAGGCGCGCGCCGCGCGGGGATCGGCGCCGGCGGCAATGGCGCGATCGGCCATGGCAGGGAAGGGGTCGCCCGGCGGGTCCTGTCGCTTCAGGCTGGCCAGCACGGCGGCTTCCACCGCCTCGGCGCGCAGCGTCTCCCGCAGGTAATTCTGCAAGACCGGCGCTGGGCCGATTTCGAGGAAAAGCCTTGCCCCCTGCCGCGCCGCTTCCGCCACCGCAGCCTGAAAGCGCACCGGCTCCCGCAAATTGCGCCACCAGTAATCGGCGCCCGTTTCAGCGCTGGGTAATTCCTTGCCGGTGACAGAGGAGATCATGGGGCAGGTGCCCGGCGCAGAAATCAGCCCTGCCAAATCCTGCAAAAGCCCCGCGCGCACCGGTTCCATCGCGGCACTATGGAAGGCG
>CAIMVB010000462.1 GCA_903844785.1 uncultured Rhodospirillales bacterium
AGCTTCCGCCAAGGCCGCGGCATCCCTTCCCGCACCCCGCCCGGCCTGGCCATGCGCCCATTCAACGCGGCGCCATATGGCGTCCGGCGCCGCCCACTCCGCTGTTTGATCCGGCCAGCCATTCGGCGCCCGCGCATTCCAGATCGGCTGGCCCAGAAACTGGGAAGCGTTCACCAAGCCTTCAGTCACCTGCGCAGGCGCTTCCAGGGCTCGTAATACAGCAATGGCGTAATCGATTGGCAGGCGGAGCTTGGATAAGGGCGACTTCCAGGCCGCTTCCAGCGTCACCAAGCGCTGAGCAACCGCGCCCAAATCGCCCCGCGTATCCCGCAGCACGGCGAAAAGGGCATTAACCGCATCAGGCTGTGGCGTATCGGCAATGAAGTGGATCGCAAGCTTGCGCGCCAGATTCCGATGCGTTGCCTCATGCCCCGCCAGCCAGGTAAGCGCGGCAAGGCCCCCCTGCTCCCCTTCGGCAAATTCCTGTCCCATGAGGGTTTTTGGGCCAGGTTCATGGGAGGCAGCACGGAAGATAAAGCCATAGGGCGGGCGCATGGTCGCGATGGACCAGCCTGTCAGGATGCGGGCAAAGCTGGTGACATCGGCCTGAGTATAGCCCGCGGCAGGGGTCAGCGTGTGCAATTCAAGGATTTCGCGGGCCAGATTTTCATTCAGCCCGCCGGCGCGCCCCTGAGCCTGCCGGCTATTCGGGCCAGTGGACGCCTGATTATCCAGATAGGCGATCATGGCCGGGTGGCGCACCACGGCCAGCAGCATATCGGCAAAATGCCCAGTCACATGGGGGCGAATGGCTTCGCGGACGAAATGCCCCGCGAAATAGGGCACTTTGCCGCGCGCTACGGTGAAGTGATTGGCCCAGAATTGGACCAACCTTTCGCGGAAGGACGCCGCGCTGGTCAGCGCTTCGCCCAGAAAGGCGCTGGCCTCGGCGCGCCATAGCCGCTGTTGCTGAGGGCGCCCCTGTCCCTGGCGCGCAGTTTCGCCATCCTCCCGGATCATGGTGGCGATCTGCTCCAAATCGGGCAGAGAAGCCTGCGGCGCAGCAGCAGCGTTCAATTCAGCGACCAGCGCCGCCCGGGGATCAGCAGGCAAGGGTTCCCATGGGCGGCGCCCATGGCCGAAGCGGATGGCAGCAATGAAGGGCTCGGGCCTCATGGGCCGATCCTAGCAAATTAGGCGCGGCACGGGAGCAACAAAGCGTAACCAGAGGTGAAGAAAGCTGATCCGCCCCGCCTCTTTGCGCTTGCAAACCGCGCCCGAACATCGCAGATAGCGCCCCTGAGATAGATTCTAACCTGAACCCTTATGGCGGGCGGCGTCCAGCGAAAGCCGGGACGGGCGCTCCGCTTTTGCTTATGGAGGCCCACCGTGGCGCGTACCCCGCTTGATCGTATCCGCAATATCGGCATCACCGCGCATATTGACGCGGGCAAGACCACCACGACAGAACGCATCCTGTACTACACCGGCAAGTCCCACAAGATCGGTGAAGTGCATGAAGGCAATACCACCACCGATTACATGGACCAGGAACGTG
>CAIMVB010000463.1 GCA_903844785.1 uncultured Rhodospirillales bacterium
AAATGCCGAAAAATATCAAGAAAAAAGATTTTATTTTCTTTTATCGCCACCCGCGAAAGGCTTTCCTCGGGCGGGGTGTGGGGAAGATTATTCTCCCATGACGCGCCGCCCACCGCTTTTAAGCCAGTGAGTGTTGCTGGCGATTTCACCCAAGCGTGAAATGCTTTATCCCCTCACGCGCAGCGCAACATCAAAGGCCCGGATCCATGGCGGAAATCTATTTCTTTGAAGACCTGACGGTGGGGCTGACCGCCAAATTCTCCAAAACCATTACGGAAGCCGATATTGTGCTGTTCGCCGCCGTCACGGGCGATACCAACCCAATGCATCTGGATGCGGAATATGCCGCGACCTCCATTTTCAAGGAACGCATCGCGCATGGGATGCTGGCGGCGGGCTTGATCACCAAGGTGCTGGGCACGCAGCTTCCTGGGCCGGGCACGATCTATATGTCCCAAACCCTGAAATTCCGCGCCCCGGTGAAAATCGGCGAAACCGTCACCGCCATTGTGGAAGTGGCGGCGCTGCACCCGGAAAAGCATCGCGCCACGCTGAAAACCGTCTGTCTGGTCAAGGGTGAGCCGGTGCTGGAGGGGGAGGCGTTTGTCTCCGTCCCCTCCCGCGCCACCGCTTTGGCCAGCAAGGCAGCGGAGTAAGCCCATGCGCCGCGTTTGTGTTTTCGCCGGCTCCGCCGCCGGCGCCCGCCCTGAATATGCCGCCGCTGCCTCAGCACTTGGCCGAGAAATCGCCGCGCGCGGGCTGGGCCTTGTTTATGGCGGGGGTGGCGTTGGGCTGATGGGCGCGGTTTCCGCTGCCGCGCAGGGCGCCGGGGCTGAGGTGATTGGCATCATCCCCCATGGGCTGGTCGCACGGGAAGCGGGCGCCAAGCAGCTCAAGGATATGCGTGTGGTTGCTTCCATGCATGAACGCAAGGCGCTGATGGCCGAGCTTTCTGATGGCTTCATCGTGCTGCCCGGCGGCTATGGCAGCTTGGAAGAAGCGGTGGAAACGCTCACGTGGTTGCAGCTTGGCATCCAGCGCAAGGGCATCGTTTTTGTGGACACACTTGGCTATTGGCAGAAGCTGATGGGGGCGCTGGATCACATGGTGGCGGAAGGTTTTGTGCGGCCTGATATGCGCACTGCGGCGATGCTGGCGCCGGATGGTGCCGCCGCGATTGATGCGCTGGCGCGCTTCACGCCGCCCGATGTGCCGCGCTGGCTGAAGCCCGGGGAAGCCTGATGGCGCCGCAGATTTTCAGCGATTGGCGGGCCATCCCCAAGGAAGCACGCGGCGCCACCGTCGCACTCGGCAATTTTGATGGGGTGCATCTAGGCCATGTTGCGGTGCTGAAGGCAGCCCAAGCGGCGCGGCCTGAACTGCCGCTCGCCGTCCTGACATTTGAGCCCCATCCGCGCGAGCATTTCCGCCCCGATGACCCGTCCTTTCGCCTGACCCTGCTGCCGGCCAAGGCCGCCTGCCTGGGTGATGCCGGGGCGCGCTTTGTTTATGCGCTGCGCTTTGATGATGATTTTGCCGCTCTTTCGGCAGAAGCCTTTGTGGAACAAGTGCTGCATAAGGGCCTTGGCGCGAAGCATCTGGCCTCAGGCCCCGATTTCGCCTTTGGCCATCGGCGCGGCGGCGATGTGCGTTTCCTGGCCCGCGAAGCCGCCACCCGCGGCATGGGGCTTTCCATTGTGCCGCCGGTGGAACAGGGGGGTGAGGCGATATCCTCCACCCGCATCCGGCGCTTGTTGCAGGATGGCTATCCGGATCGCGCGGCGGAAAAGCTCGGCAGGCCCTGGGAAATTCGCGGCACGGTGGTGCATGGGGATAAGCTTGGCCGCGTGCTGGGCTGGCCCACGGCCAATATCTGGCTTGATCGGCAGTTGGAACCGGCGCGGGGCGTCTACGCCGTGACCGTGGCGCTGCCGGGCGGTGGCACGGCCAAGGGGGTCGCCAATATCGGGCGGCGGCCGACGCTGGGGGGCGATAAGGTGACGCGGTTGGAGGTTTATATCTTCGACTTCGCCGGCGATATTTACGGCCAGGAAATTGGCGTGCGCTTGGTGCATTTCCTGCGCCCGGATGCGAAGTTTGATGGGCTGGAGACACTGAAAGCCGCCATTGAAGCTGATGTGGCCAATGCGCGGGCGGTGCTGGCCTGATGGCGCTTGACCGCCTGCATGGCCCGCGCCCATAAGCCCGGCATGAAAATCATGACGATATGGGCGCGAATTACCCGCCCGGCCTTCCACTGAAGGCCGGGACGACCTTCCCTTATTGTCACCCTGGCCGCCCTACCCGGCAGCCCGCGTTTAGCCCGCAAGGCTCGAAAAAATGACCGATACTTCCAAAGAGGCCCGCGATTATCGCGGCACCGTCTTCCTGCCGCAGACCGGCTTTCCCATGCGCGGCGATTTGCCGAAGCGCGAACCCGATATGCTGGCGCGCTGGCAGCGCCTGAAGCTTTGGGAAAGGCTGCGCGCGCAATCCAAGGGGCGTGAGAGCTTCGTGCTGCATGATGGCCCGCCCTATGCCAATGGCAATCTGCATATCGGCCATGCGCTGAACAAGATTTTGAAGGATGTGATCAATCGTGCCGCGCAAATGGCGGGGTATGATGCGAATTACGTCCCCGGCTGGGATTGCCACGGCCTGCCGATTGAATGGAAGGTTGAAGAAGAATACCGCAATAAGGGCCGCGACAAGGATGCGGTGCCGGTGCTGGATTTCCGCGCCGAATGCCGCGCCTATGCCGAACATTGGCTGCAAGTACAGCGGGAGGAATTCATCCGGCTTGGTGTCGCCGGTGATTGGGCGGATCGCTACGCGACCATGGATTTCGCCTCGGAAGCCGCGATTGCCGGGGAGATCGGCAAGTTTCTGATGAATGGGTCGCTCTATCGCGGGCTGCGCCCCGTGATGTGGAGCCCGGTTGAAAAAACCGCGCTGGCGGAAGCGGAGATTGAATATCACGATCATGTCAGCCCGACTTTGCATGCGAAATTCCGCATCCTGAAAGCCGGGGCTGCGGATCTGGCGGGCGCGGATGTGGTGATCTGGACCACCACGCCTTGGACCATGCCAGGCAATCGCGCGGTGGCTTACGGCGATGAGATTGATTACGCGCTGCTACATGTCGAAGGCCTTGCCGAAAAATCCCATTTGAAGGTCGGGGATCGGTTGCTGGTCGCGCTGCCTTTGCTGCCGCAGTTTGAGAAGGATGCAGGCATCGGCGCGCATAGCATCAAGCGCGTGATCAAGGGCGCGGAGCTTGCGGGCGCGCTGGCCGCGCATCCACTGCGCGGGCATGGCTATGAATTCGATGTGCCGCTGTTGCCGGGTGATTTCGTCACCACCGAAGCCGGCACGGGTTTTGTGCATATCGCGCCTGGTCATGGTGAGGATGACTTCAATCTGGGCCGCGCGCATAACCTGCCCATTCCTGAAACCGTCAATGATGACGGCACCTTCACCCATCACGCGCCGGGCTTTGAAGGCTTGCATGTCTTCAAGGCGCATACAGCCGTTTATGCGGCGATGGAGGCTGCGGGGACGCTGGCCGCAACGGGTAAGCTCACGCATAGCTATCCGCATAGCTGGCGTTCCAAAAAGCCCGTGATTTTCCGCGCCACACCGCAATGGTTCATCGCCATGGATGATGCCAATGCGATCCGCGCCAAATCGCTTGATGCCATTGCCAAGACGCATTTCGTGCCGGAGGCGGGGCGCAA
>CAIMVB010000464.1 GCA_903844785.1 uncultured Rhodospirillales bacterium
GCGCGGGCCATATCCAGGATCACCGCTTCCTTGCGCGCGCCAAGATCAATGGCGGCGGGGATTTTGGTCACCACATCATGCGGGATCACCACCGCGCCGTGATGGTCGGCATGGATCACATCATCATGTGACACCTGCATACCATGGATGGTGACTTCGCATTTCAGCGCGACGATATGCACATAGGAATGGGAGGGGTTCACCACCCCGGCAATGCCTTGAAAGCCCGGCGCGAACATTTCCAAATCCCGCACCGAACCGTTTGTGACAACGCCAAGCGCGCCCAGACCCTTATGAACGGCGCTATTCACCTCACCCCAAAAGGCGCCGACGCCGGGGGTGTCGTCCAGGTCTTGCAGGCAGACCACGGTCGGCAGGGAAGCATCGGCAACATATTCATACCAGCCGATCCGCATGGCCTTATCGGCTTCCTTGCTACGGCCCGAGGGATAGGCCGCGCGCTGCGTGCCGGTGCGCGCCAGGCCGCAAATCGGCGGCAGCTTGCGGTCCACTGCCACCATGGGGCGCACGGTGAAGCCGTAATTGCGCCGATGCGGTGCTACAACTTCCAGCGCATTGCAGATGGTGGGCGTATCCCAAGCGCGCAGCGCTTCCAGATCGGCGGCGGTAAAGGGGTATTTGCTCATGTGTCTGTTTCCTCCAGGGGCGCAGCATCGGGCGGACAGGGCTTCCGGTCAAACCCCCCAGATACTGGCGCAACCCCTTTAGTGCATGTCCGTCGCGCATTCGCACAGCGGACATGCACTAGGCTTTTTTGGGTCGCATTTTCCGAGCCGCCAAGTGCGGCCACTTGGCTTGAAAATGCTTCCTATCTGATCGCATTTTCCGAGCCGCCAAGTGTGGCCACTTGGCTTGAAAATGCTCAATCCGCCTGCACATTCCCCTGCCGCACAACATCAAACCAGCGCTTGCGTTCGCGCGTGACCAGCGCGGCGTAATCGGCGGGCGGGCCGCCGCGCGGGGTGGTGCCTCGCGCGGCCAATTGCTGGCGCACCGCAGGGTCATTCAGCGCGGCCTGCGCCACTTCCGCCATGCGCGCCACCACGGCATCTGATGCCGATTTATGCGCATGCAGGCCGAACCAGGCCTCAGCCTCAAACCCCACCAGGTTGAACTCAGCGCCCAATTCAGACACCGCCGGCACATTGGGCAGCGCGGGCAGGCGTTCGCGGGATGTCACGGCCAGCGCCACCACATTGCCATTCTGGATTTGCGGGAGCGCGGTGGGCAGATTGTCAATCAAGCTATCCACCTCGCCGCCGATCACGGCCGTCATGGCCGGGCCGGCGCCGCGATAGGGCACATGCTGCACCCGCACCCCGGCCAACTGGTTGATCAACTCCCCGGTCAGATGGGTGGAGGTACCATTGCCGGCGGAAGCGAAATTACGCTCCCCGGGCTTCGCCTTGGCATCACGCAAAAAGGCGCGCAGGTCGCCCCCCGGCACGCGGCGCGGATTGGCGACCCAGACATTGGGCACGGTCACCACCAGGGTCACGGCGCGGAAATCCGCTTCCGGATCATAGGCGAGGTTCCGATAAAGCGCCGGGCCAATGGCGTGGGAGGCGATTTGGCTCAGGAACAGCGCGTGGTCATCGGCTTCGCGGGCAAAGCGCCCGGCGGCGAGTGTGCTGCCGGCACCGGGCTGGTTTTCCACCACGACATTGCGCCCGAGCCTGTCACGCATGGCGGCGGCCACGAGCCGCGCGACCACATCCGTGGTGCCGCCCGGCGGGAAGGGGCACACAAGGCGCAAATCCTTATTCGGCCAGGCGCCTTGGGCATGCAGGGCAGGCGCGGCGAGCAAGCCGGCGGTGGTGGCAAGCGCAGCGCGGCGAGAGATGGATTTCATGGTTTGCAGGCTCCTTCCCGGTTGGGGCCAAGGTGCAGTTTGCCGCCCCAGCCCAAAGGACGCTTTGCCTGAATTGGCGCCCCTGGCAAGATGCCGGAAATGGAGCAGAGCCTATGACCCAAAAGCCGGAAGAATTGCCAACCCATGATGTCGCGGGCCGCTTCGCCGCGCCCATTGACCAAACCCCGCATGAACCCGCGCATTGGGAGAAGGAGGCTGACGCCATCCGCCTGCTACTGGCTGACAAGAAGCGCCAGATCTTCACCACGGATGAAAGCCGGCGCGTGCAGGAAGCTTTAGACGCTGAGACCTATTGGAAGCTGCCTTATTATGAGCGCTGGATTCACGGCTTTTCTTCATTGCTGAAGGAAAAGGGCGTCTTGCAGGAAGCCGAACTAGTCACTGAAGAAGCGCGCCTTCGCGCCACCGGCGAAGACAAGGTGGAAGACCCACCCAGCCATCATCACCACCATCATGACCATGATCACGACCACGACCATGATCATGATGATCACCCCTATCAGGAAGATGATGATGCCGGGATTGCGGTGCTGTCGCCGCTACAACTGCGCGGGCGGGCGGTGCGCAATCTGCTCGTTGCGCGCGGCATTCTGAGCGCTGAGGAAATCCGCGCCCAGATCGAAGCCATGGATAGCCGGGGCGAACACCTTGGCGCGCGCGTTGTGGTGCGCGCCTGGACCGATGCTGCCTTCGCCTCGCGGCTTGCCGCCGATGCTGGCGCGGCGGTGGAAGAATTGGGGCTATCGCGTGGGGAGACTGTGCTGACCGCGCTGTTCAATACGCCAGCAGTCCACAATCTTGTCGTCTGCACGCTATGTTCTTGCTACCCGCGCAGCGTGCTGGGCCGCCCGCCCGCCTGGTATAAAAGCCGCGCCTATCGCGCGCGCGCGGTGCGCGACCCGCGCGGCGTGCTGGCGGAATTCGGCACGCAATTGCCTGAGGGCACCAGCATTCGCGTCCATGATAGCAATGCGGAGCTTCGGTATCTGGTCGTGCCGCGTCGGCCTGCGGGGACCGAGGGCTGGGATGCGGCGAAGCTGGAACAGCTTGTCACGCGGGATTCCATGATTGGCGTGACAGAAGCGCGCCGACCATAATCAGATGCCAAGCCTTTCAGCATAACGCCCGCGCCAATCGGCGCCGCTGATCCAATGCCGGAGTGACGCCGCATCCGGCGCCTCACCCCGCAAGGCCGCCATGGCGCGCCAGATCAGCGCGAGGTTGCAGGAAATCACCGGCGCGCCTTCCACGTCAGGTGTCGCAAGGATGGCGCCAAGCGAGGGCATGCCGGTGCCAAGCAAAATAACCGCCTCAACACCCGCGCCCTGCATGGCGGCAAGGGCGGCGCTGGCATCGCCCTTGGCCAGGGCATAAATCGGGTGGAAAGCCGCGCCAGGTGTCGCGATTACGATGATCCGCGCCACCTCAAACCCCCGCGCGGTCCAATAGGCAGCCGAGGCTTCGGTCAGATCCGGCGGATAGGGTGAGACAAGGCCGATGCGCTTTGCCCCAAGCGCGGTAAAGGCTTCACATACCGCGCGGCCAGCGGTGATGAAGGGGGCGCGGGTCGAAAGGCGCGCCACGGCTTCATCCTCGGCCTTTGGCCCCACCAGATAGGAAGAACCGGTACAGGCAAAAGCAAAGGCGCCCAGCGGCGCATTGGCGAATTGAGCGCAGGTTTGATCCAGCCCCGCGACATAATCCACCAACCGGTCATGCAGCTTGGGCTTGGCGCTGACCAAGCGCGCGGCCAGCATGGCGGAATCTGGCGGCAACAGAATCGAAAACTCAGGTTCCACCGTGGTATTCGCCTGAGGTGTCAGCACCCCAAGCAGGCCATTGCGGGCATAGGCAAGCGACATGGCATCCTCCGCCTGTCATGAAGACATGGCGCGCGATTTCGGTCTATGCAGCGAAGCCGTTTCCGGGGAGATCAAGATGAAAGCCACCAAGCGCCGCGCCATCCTGGCCAGCATTTTAGCGACGCCTGTCTTGGCCGCAGGCGCGCAGACCGCCCGACCGGTGCGCTTCATTGTCCCCTTCCCGCCTGGCGGCACGGCGGATTTGCTCGCGCGGCTTGTAGCGCGGGAGATGGAGAACCGCCTTGGCGCGCCGGTGGTGGTGGAAAACCGCGCTGGGGCGGGCGGCGTGGTGGGCAGTGATTCAGTCGCCAAAAGCCCTGCCGATGGGACGACCATTCTGCTGTCCAATATCGCGTCCCAGGGCATTGCCCCGGCCATTCTGCCGACCATGCCTTATGACGTGATGCGCGATTTCACCCATATCGGGCTGCTGGCGGCGGTGCCGAGTGCCATTGCCGTCTCCGCCTCCGGCCCCTGGCAGAGCCTGCCCGCGCTGATCGCCGCCGCGCGCGAAAAACCCGGCAGCATCCGCTTCGGGTCCAATGGCAATGGCACGTCATCTCACGCCAAGCTGGAAATCCTGAAGCGGCTCGCCGGCGTTGATATTACCCATGTGCCCTATCGCGGCGCAGCCCCGGCGGCGACTGACGTTATTGCCGGCAATATTGATGGGCTGATCGCCGCCATCCCGGATGTTGGGCGCAATGAACGCCTGCGCTTGCTGGCGATGACCACCGAACAACGCTTGGCGCGCTGGCCCGATGTGCCTTCAGTGGCGGAACTAGGCTTGGCGCCCCTGGTGGCGGCGAATTGGTTCGGGATTAGTGGGCCTGCCGGCATTCCCGCGCCTGTCGCGGATCGGCTGAATGCGGCTTTGGTGGAAAGCCTGGCCACGCCAGCCCTGACCGAACGCCTGAGCGAGCTTGGCGCCGCCCCCAATCGGCTGGACCGCCCTGGCTTCACCGCGCTGGTTGCCGCGGATATGGCGCGCTGGGCGCAAATTGTGCGCGAGGCCGGGATCAAGGCCGATTGAGCATTTTCAAGCCAAGTAGAATCACTTGGCGGGTCGGAAAATGCGATCAGACATTCCTTGGCACGGTAATTGCCCTCTCTTGGAGCAGAAGCCGGGTTTCACCCTGAAAATGATCTGAATTGATCATTTTTTAGGCAATGAGTCCCGGCGCAGAGCATCAGAAGGCATTGCAATGAACCGTCGTCAACTTCTTGGCCTTACCGGGGGCGCCATTGCCGGCGCGCTGGCAAGCCCTGGCATCCTTTCCGCGCAAAGCGGCGCCTGGCCGACACGCGGGTCCATCCGCCTGATCGCGCAATTCCCCCCGGGCGGGCTGGTGGATACCGTGAGCCGCCTGATGGCCCCTGCCCTGTCTCAGGCCTTGGGCCAAACCGTAGTGGTGGAAAACCGCGCTGGCGCGGGTGGCGTGATCGGCACGGATTTCGTCGCGAAGCAGCCCGCCGATGGCTATACGCTGCTGGTATCCCACGCTTCGGTGCATGTTTTCTCGGCGGCCACCATGCCAACGCTGCCCTTCAATCCAGTCACGGATTTCACGCATATCGGGCTTTTGGTCGAAGCGCCGAATGTGCTGCTGGTGAAGTCCGAGTCCCGCTTCAAGACGCTCTCGGATTATCTGGACGCCGCGAAGACGCAACCGGTGCGCTTCGGGTCTTCGGGCATTGGTTCGGCGCCGCATTTGCTGGGCGCGATGCTCTCCGGTGAAGCCAAGGTGACCAATCTGGATCACGTGCCCTATCGCGGCAGTGCGCCCGCCATGCAGGACCTGATGGCCAATCAGATTGAAAGCCTGATTGATCCCATCACCACCAATGTGCAGCTCATGAAGGATGGCGTGCTACGCGCGCTGGCGGTTTCCTCGCCGCAGCGCCTGCCGGCCTTCCCGAATGTGCCGACCTTCGCTGAACTTGGCTTCCCGAAGCTGACTTCCGCGCAATGGCTCGGGCTTTCCGGACCAAAGGGCATGCCGCAGCCGATCGTGGATCGCTTGGCCGGTCTGATCAATCCCATCCTGGCGCGCCCGGAATTGATGACGCGCTTTGAAGAATTGCAGACCCTGCCGCGCCGCCCGGCGCCGATGAATGGCGATTTCGTGAAAATCATGCGCGAGCAGATCACGGAATGGACCGCGGTTGCCAAGCAATTCGATATTGTTGTGACCTGAAGCATATCACCCCGCCCGTGGTATTGCCTCGGGCGGGGTTTTTTCCTGCTGCTACTTCATGTCCGCCTGGGTTTTGCACCAGCGCGCCACTTCCTCATGCGTGGCAAACCACACATCGCCAAAGCCCTTCATGTGCTGTACCAGCCGATCAAGCAGCGCGATGCGGCTGCGATGGCCAATGACGTGCGGGTGCATCGTCAGCAAAAACAAGCCACCTTCGCGATAGGCTCCTTCGAATTCGGCGGTGAAAACCTCCTCCACGCTTGACGGGGGCGTATAGGGGCGGAGCGCTGAAAAGCGCAGCATGTTGAAATACACCGCATCGTCGCGGATCCATTCTGGCGGCAATTCGACAATGCCGGTGGGATTGCCCTGATCGAGCAATTCATAGGCATCATCATCGGCCATCAGCGATGAATCATAGAGCAAACCCAATTCGCGGATGATTGAAAGCGTATCCACCGAAAAATCCCAAGATGCCGTGCGGATACCAACCGGGCGCCGGCCCGTCAGTTTTTCCAGCGTATCGGCAGCGCGGAAGGTCAGGTCTCGCTCCACGCCTGGGGGCAATTGCGTATTGGCTTCATGAATCCAGGAATGGATGCCAATTTCATGGCCTTCATCCGCCACACCGCGCACTTCTTCAGGATGCAACAGCGCTGACACGGCCGGGTAAAAGAAACTCGCCTTCACGTCGTGGCGCGCCAGCAAGGCACGGATGCGCGGCACGCCCTGGCGGGAGCCATATTGCCCCTGGCTGATGCGCATGGGGCTTTCATCGGCATCGCGCAGCGGAATGGTTTCGTGATCCGCATCGAAGGAGAGCGAGACACAACAGCGCGCCCCATTGGGCCAGGAAGCGGGGGCCAGGGATCGCCCGGCCCGTGCGCGGCCCACAATTTCGCGCCATTGCGCTTCGGGCCATTCCCAGGGCTTGGCGGCTTTGTCGTTCATGGGGGTTCTCCTGCCTGCGATGAAGGGCCATGCTGCACCCATACCCAGCTTACCGGAACCCCCATGAGCGATACCGATCCCGCCCTGATGTCCGCCGAGACCTTGCTTGGGCTTTATGCGCGCCGGCGCCTTTCGCCGGTGGAGGCGCTGAAGGCCGTGATGGAACGTGTCGCGCGCTATAATCCATGGGTGAATGCCTTTGCGGCCATGAACCCACGCGCGTTGCAAGCGGCGGGCGAATCTGAAGCGCGCTGGCTGGCAGGCAGGCCGATGGGGGCGTTGGATGGCGTGCCTTCCACAGTCAAGGATTTGCTGCATCTGGCGGGCTTTCCAACCCGGCGCGGTAGCCGCGCCTCGGATTCCACGCCCATGAATGAAGACGCGCCGGCGGTGATGGGGCTGAAGCAGGCCGGCGCGGTCATCATCGGCAAGACCACCACCACGGAATTCGGCTGGAAATCGCCTGGCGATTGCCCGCTGCATGGCATTACGCGCAACCCTTGGAACCCGCAGCGCACGCCGGGTGGGTCTTCTTCCGGCGCGGGGGCGGCGGGGGCGGCCTGTTTTGGCGCGCTGCATATCGGCACCGATGCGGGCGGTTCCATTCGCATTCCGGCGGCTTATTGCGGGCTGGTGGGGATGAAGCCTTCCTTCGGGCGCATTCCGCAATGGCCGCTTGGCGCCTTTGGCCATGTGGCGGTTGCGGGCCCCATGACACGCACGGTGCGTGATGCCGCGCTGATGTTCGGCGCCATGGCGCGGCATGATCTGCGCGACCCCTATGCCCTGCCGGATGATCCGCGCGATTGGCTAGCTGGCATTGAAGATGGCGTACGCGGCATGCGCGTGGCGCTGGTGCGCCGCATGGGCTTCGCCCCACCGCTTGATGCGGAAGGCGAAGCAGTTTTGGCCGGCGCCGCGCAGCTTTTGGAAGACCAAGGCGCCATCGTGGAGGAAGCCGATCCCGGCCTTCCCGATACCCGCGCGATTTTTGGCCGCGTTTGGGGTGTTGCGCTGGCGCGCATCATCGCGACCACGCCGGAAGATAAGCGCGATTTGCTCGATGCCGGCATTGCC
>CAIMVB010000465.1 GCA_903844785.1 uncultured Rhodospirillales bacterium
CCGCGCCCCCATGGGGAGCGGCTTCCCGCGCCGCCACCCAGACCTGGCACGGGGAGATTTCGCCAAAATGCAAATGCGCCGAAAGGCCGGAGGTCCCCCCCTTGGCTGCCGGTTCATTGCGCCGATCGGCATAGGTATTGACGCCGGATGCCAGAAAATCAGCCAACCGCCGTGCCGCCCCCGCTTCGCCCGGTTGCCACACCGCGCCAAAGCCCGCCGCCCAATCAGGCTCAGGCGGGCGCGGCAGCAGGCCAAGGGCGGCAATCGACTCGCCCTTTGGCGCAGGGGCGGCGGGCTTCAGGCGCCCAGGCGCCGGAATGGGGGCGGCGGGGTCACCAAAGCCGAATAGCGTGCGCGAAAAGGGCGTATAAACCGCATAAGGTTTGCCAGTACCGGTGCGCACCAAATGCGGTTCATGCAGAAGGGCAGAACGATGCAGCACCAGCTTGCACCCAACACCCTGCAGCGCCTCGGCCAGCTTGGCGTCGCGCGCGCGCGCCCAGGGCTCACTCAGCCGCCCGGCATGGATTTCATCGGCGCCCATCTCAGCGGCCAGCTTCGGCAGCAGGTCCAACGCCGCGCCCCGCAGCACCAGAAGCGGCGTGCCCAGCGCCTTCAGGTCGCGCGCCAGGGCTTCCAGGCTGTGATGCAGCCACCAGCGGGAAGCGCCACCTTCCGCCCAGGCGCCGGCGGCGCCCGGGTCCAGGATATAGACCGGCAGAATGGGGCGATCAGCCACGGCATGCAGCGCCGGGTTATCGGCAAGGCGCAGGTCCTGGCGGAACCAGAGGATGGCGGGCTTGGGCATGACCGGCATGTAATGCGGCGACGCGCCCTATGAAAGCGCTTGTTTTCAGGCGCTGGGGAAAACCGCGCGATCCGCGGCGCGAAACACCTTGCGGCCTGATGCCTTGATCGCCTCATGATTCTGGTAAATCCACCAGACCGCATCCACCACATCGCGGCGCAGTGGCGTGGTGGCATCGCCCGAAATGACGCTTTCCACATCCAGCGCCAGGATCTTGCGGCTGAGCGCGACACGTTCCGCGTCATTGTCTATCAAGCGCAGCGCGGCCGAGATGTAAGCTTCCTCATCCTGCGCAATCAGCCAACCCGGCAGGCCTAGCCGGCGCAGCATCATGGAATCCAGCCGTGCCGGCAAATCAGGTCCTTCCAGTGTGATGAGTGGAATGGCCTGACGAAATGAATCGACAACGCCATTCAGCCCGCCAAAGGGAAAGGGGCTGAGGTTGACATCACATGCATTCAGATCAGCCAAGTAATCATTGTAGCGCTTGATCGGATAGACAATGCTGCCCGGCAAATAGCGATTGAACAGGCGCCGTGTGGACAGCAATTCAAGCCCGCCGACATTAGGAAAAACATGGAATTCCAATGGCCGACGCGCATTATCCCTGATCTTGCGCAAGACGCCAATGAAATGCGGATTGAGCTTCAGCAGATTTGATGGCAGCGCCACGCGCAAGGGGTTTGCGATTTCGCGAATATTGGCTGCCAGCGGCGTGTAATGCGGTGATCTCTCAAAGATCAAGCTTTCATCCGGCAACAGCACTAGTTGCTCCGATAGCAGCGCAGGATCACCGACAAAGCCTTCTTCAGTGAAGAAATAATCAATCGTTTCGCAAAAGGTGGAAGCGCAATGCCCAAGTCCGACGATCTGAATGGGGGCCAAGCGGAAATTGGCCAAAACCGGGCCCCAATGGCGCATGCCAACACTCAGCCAGAAAATCATATCGGGGGCGATCGACTTAATCTTCGCCGCCACCTTGGTCAGATACCCGGCCTCAGCTTCGCGCTTGAAGAATTGCACTTCATCATAAAGGCTCCGCACCGGGGCATCGGCCTGGCTTTCTTCGGTCAGTAGCACCAGCCGGAAGCGCTGGCGGAGCTGGCGCAGATATTGGCCGAAATAGCGATACTGCACATGGTTGGAATGCATGATCTCAGCCGCGATCAGCAGCGTGGGGCGATCCGGGCGCAGGCGCGGCGCGGGCAGGTCGGCATCGCTCAAGCCAATTCCGACGCCCCAATCGCGCAATACCTTGTTCAGAACCGGCTTGATGCCATGCTTATCCCGCGCCCCGGCATAGGAACAAAGCATCCAGGCGGCAGACAGCAACACCAGATGATCCACCGAAAGGGGCAAATGCACGGGCTTGAGCCGCGCGGCCAAGCTTACCAGCGCTTCGCGCCTTTTGTGCCCGGCCTCGGTCAAAATGGGTTTCTGCGAAATCAATGACATCGCCGCCAGTAGCGCGAGCGGTGGCGGGGTATTGAGAAGCGCCGCCACATCTATCGGCAGGCCGGAATCGACCGAAAATAATAGCCAAGCCTTGGTGAAGGCCTCACGATCTTCGCGCCCCAGGCGCAGCAGCCCTTCGGTATCGCCCGCGCCAAGCATCCGCAGGATGTGATCTGAACACCCAAAGCCGCTGATGGCGTGCAAATTGTCACTAACCCGGGCGATGGCGGCAAAGCGCAGCGCTGCATCACCATCGAAGCGGATGGCCGGGTTGGTCATGATCCGTGCCATGGCAGCGGTCAGGCGTGTGGCCAGCACTTCCACATCCTGGGCCGATTCTGGCGCCGCAAGCCCGTTAAGATCGGCGCCGGAGGCAAGGCGCCTCAGTGTTTGCAGCAGCGCTCCCATCGCGCCAGCCGGATTATGGGTGGCGGCGGTCTCCAGGCTGGCAAGGGCGCTTTGGGTCATAGCAAACACCAACGATCGGCTGAAAAGATTTACGATAATTCACTATAGCTTGATCCACTGGGCGGGCATAAGCGGCGCTTCTTTGCTGATGGCCGTTTTTTCATTTCGAATATGACGCGTTTGTGATGCCGATAAGGCGCCCCAGAAGGTGATTGCTTTACGAAAACCCGCAATAACCAACCTCTGTGATCTGTGATGTGCGCGATCGGGGAAGATGGGGTTTTAAGGGTGACCTTCGAACAAAAGCCAGCCTGGTTACCGCGCTGCGGTAAGGCTGGGACCATGATCTGGGGGCGAGATCATGTCTGAGGCAGCATCCAGCCCGCGGGGCCGCCCCTGGCGCCTCAGGGCAGCGCATTGGCTGATCCTTCTGGGCTTGACCCTGCCTGGCGCCATGCTTGGGCTTTCCTTATGGATGGCGTGGCAGCATCAATGGGCGCAGGCGGAGAACCGCGCCAAGCAAGCGGCTGAAGGTGCGGCAGAATACGCCTCTCGGCTACTGAATACCCATATCTTGGTGACTGACCGCATCAGTGAAGCGGCGCGCGGCGTGACGGAAGCGGAAATTCGCGCCGATGAAGCGCGTTGGCATCGCCATTTGCAGGGGCAGATCGCCCGGCTGCGCCTGGTCTTGGAAGCCAAGCTGATTGGCGCGGATGGCGATGTTTTGGCGGCCGCCACTGCCTCCCCGCCGCCCTCGGCCAATATGGCAACGCGTGAGCATTTCACGGCGCTGGCAAGCATCCCGGAAGGCACGCCCTGGATCAGCCGGGTTTACGAAAGGGCAGGCGATAGCAAGCGCTTTTTTGCCGTGAGCCGCGCCCGGCACCTGCCCGATGCCGGTGTGGTCGCGCTGGCCATTGATCAGGCGGCGTTTGGCGCGGGCCTGGCGCGGGTTGCCATTGGCAGCGGGGAGACTGTTGCCCTGATGCGCCGCGATGGCGAGGTATTGGTGCGTTACCCTGTCTTACCAGGCGCCCTGCCGCGCGTGCCGCCTAATGCCTCGATCAGGCAGTTTATGGCACAAGGCCGGGATAGCGGCAGCTTCCAGACCAATTTGCCCGCAACCGGTGAGCCGATCTTGGTCGCCTTTCGCCGTCTGGCGGAATACCCCTCGCTTTATGCCGTCACGGCCATGCCCCGCGCCCTGATCATCCGGCAATGGTGGCAGGATATCTGGCATGTGCTGGCCTTTGGCCTGCCGGCCATGCTGGCCCTTGGGGGGCTGGCCTGGCGGGCGGCACAGCAGCAGGCTTCACTGCTGGCCGCCAAGGCCGAGTTGGAAACGCGCGTGGCGGAGCGGACCGCCCAATTGGCCGATGAGGGCCAGCGCCTGGCCTTGATTTTGGAAGCCACCCAACTTGGCTCTTGGGAAATGGATATGGTGCGCGGCACCATTTGGCGTTCCAAGCGCATGCGCAAAATTCTGGGTGTGCCGGAAGGCCTGACCAACACCAATTACCCTGGTGAGAATCCGGCTATTCATCCGGATGATCTGCCAAGATTGCAGGCAAACCATCGCCGCGTGATGAGCGGCGAGGCCAATGACCTTCACATGGAACTGCGCTTCCGCGCGCCATCGGGTGAATGGCGCTGGATGGAAACATTCGGCCGCGTTGTGCGGCGTGATCCGGGAACCAGAACAGCGCAGATTTTCACCGGCATTACGCGTGATATTACCGACCGCAAGGAAGCCGAAGCGCGGCGCGAATTGATGATCCGTGAATTGGATCACCGTGCCAAAAATATTCTAGCGGTGATCCAATCCATTGTGCGCCTGAGCGCCAAGGAAGACCCCGCGCGCTATGCCGCCCGCGTGGATGGGCGCATTGCGGCACTCTCTCGCGCGCAGGCGCTGCTTTCAGCCGAAGCCTGGTCTGGCGCGGAATTGGCAAGCGTGTTGGGTGGTGAAGTAGCAGCCTGTGCCGGGCCAGAAGCGGAAGCGCCGCGCTTTAGCTTGCAGGGCCCGCCGCTGCGTCTGGCGCCGCAATTCGTGCAGCCCTTGACCTTGGCCGCGCATGAATTGGCCAGCAATGCGCGCGACCATGGCGCCTTCACCATGCCGCAGGGCCAAGTTGCCATCAGGTGGCAGGTGGATGATCAAGCCGGGCTTTTACGGATTTTCTGGCAAGAAACGGGCGGTCCCGCCGCGCTGCCCCCGGCAAGCTGGTCGGTCGGTGGCACGCTGATGCGCGCCACCATCGAAAAACAACTGCAAGGCAGCTTTACGCCCGAATGGCAGGAGAAGGGCTTTTCCGCCATCATTGCCCTGCCGCTTGGCAGGGCGTTGGGCAGAGAGGCGGCTGGCTGACCAGCCTGCCTTGGCTATTTCGGTGAAATCACCATCACCATTTGGCGATTTTCCAGCTTCGGCATTTGTTCGACCTTCACCAATTCGATCAGGTCGCTGCGAATGCGTTCCAGCACTTTCACGCCCAATTCCTGGTGCGCCATTTCACGGCCCCGGAAGCGCAAAGTCACCTTCACCTTGTCGCCTTCGCCGATGAAGTTCTTCATTTGCTTCATCTTCACTTCGTAATCATGGTCATCAATATTCGGGCGAACCTTGATTTCCTTGATTTCGACGACCTTCTGCTTCTTGCGCGCCTCGTTCGCCTTTTTCTGCTGTTCGTATTTGTATTTCCCGTAATCCAGGATCTTGCAGACAGGCGGCACCGCATTTGGCGAGATTTCCACCAGATCAAGGCCCACATCATAAGCGCGGATCAGCGCTTCCCGGGCAGACATGACACCGATCATCTCTCCGGCGTCATCAATCAGGCGCACCTGAGGGACGCGGATTTCGTCATTGATACGCGGGCCTTCACGCGCGGGGGCCTGCGGGGCGGCGGGCATAGGGGGTCGAGCTATGGTACTCTCCTGTCGTGGTTGTCAGAACGGCGCTTTTATGGGCTTTCGGGAAGCCCACTGCAAGTTTTGCCTGGATTTTGCGGCCTGGGCCTGGCGTAAATCCTGGGCGATTGCGGCGGGGTTAACGCAAATCCGGCGGCGTCGCCTCGGCGGCCAGCAGCGCCACGGCATCGGCAAGCTTCAGCGTTTCCTGATCCCGCCCCGGCAAGCGGCGCAGCACAATGGTGCCTTCCTCAGCCTCTCGGCGGCCAATCACGGCCAAAACAGGGACGCGCTGGTCGATATGGTCCACGACCTTGCGGTTGATTTTCTCATTTCTGAGATCAAGGGAAACCGCGACCCCAGCCTTTTGCAGCGCGGCCGCTGACTCACGCGCGAAGGGGGCGGCTTCATCCACAATGGTCGCCACCACCACCTGAACCGGGGCGAGCCAAAGCGGGAAGCGCCCGGCATGTTCTTCGATCAAAATGCCAAGGAAGCGCTCAAAGGACCCCAGAATCGCCCGGTGCAGCATGACCGGGCGGCGGCGGGAGCCATCTTCGGCGACATATTCGGCATCCAGGCGTTCCGGCAGCACGAAATCCACTTGCAGCGTGCCGCATTGCCAATCGCGGCCAATCGCATCGCGCAGCACGAATTCCAGCTTGGGGCCATAGAAGGCGCCCTCACCAGGGTTCAATTCATATTCAACGCCGGCGATGCGGCAGGCATCCTTCAGCGCGCCTTCCGCCTGGTCCCACACCGCATCCGTGCCCGCGCGCCGCGCCGGGCGGTCGGAGAATTTCACGCGGAATTCGGTAAAGCCGAAATCGCGGTAGATGGAGGACAAAAGTGCGACGAAACGCACGGTTTCATCCGCGATCTGTTCCTCGGCGCAGAAGATATGCGCATCATCCTGGACGAAGCTGCGCACGCGCATGATGCCATGCAGCGCGCCCGAGGGTTCATAGCGATGGCAAGCGCCGAATTCCGCCATGCGCAACGGCAATTCGCGATAAGACCGCAAGCCC
>CAIMVB010000466.1 GCA_903844785.1 uncultured Rhodospirillales bacterium
AAAAGGCCGGCGTGCCGCTGCTGCCTGGCTATCACGGTGCAGAACAGGGCGCAGCGTTTCTGGAAGGTGAAGCAAAGCGCATCGGCTTCCCCCTTGTCATAAAGGCGGTTGCCGGCGGCGGCGGGCGCGGCATGCGCGTGGTGCGCGCGGCAGCAGATTTCGCGGCTGCGCTGCAATCAGCACGGCAGGAAGGGGCTTCGGCGTTTGGTGATGATCGCGTGCTGATCGAACGCTATCTGGAACGCCCGCGCCATATCGAAGTGCAGGTGTTTGGCGATTCTCATGGCAATGCGGTGCATTTGTTTGAACGCGACTGTTCCGCGCAGCGCCGCCACCAGAAAGTGATTGAAGAAGCCCCGGCACCCGGTATCAGCGCCGAGATGCGCCAAGCCATGGGCGCAGCGGCGGTGGCGGCTGCCAAGGCAGTGCAATATCACGGCGCCGGCACGGTTGAATTCATCGCGCAAGATGGCGGCTTCTACTTTCTGGAAATGAATACACGCCTGCAGGTGGAACATCCGGTGACAGAAGCCATTACCGGCTTTGATCTGGTTGAATGGCAGTTGCGTGTTGCTGCTGGTGAAAAACTGCCGGTACAACAAAGCGATATTCACGCCCAAGGCCATGCGATGGAATTACGGCTTTACGCCGAAGACCCGGCGCGGGATTTCGCCCCTTCCATTGGCACGCTGCAGGTCTTCCGGCTTTCTGAACAGGGCTTACGGATTGATTCAGGCTTCGTCGCCGGTGATCGCATCAGCATCCATTATGATGCCATGGTGGCGAAAATGATTGCCCATGCGCCAACCCGGGCAGAGGCGATTGCGCGGCTGCGCGCGGGCCTCGCGCATTCCGACTTTATCGGCGTGGCGCATAATCTGGATATGCTGGATCGTATTCTGGCTCATCCAGATTTTGCCTCAGGCACGATTGATACCGGCTTTATCGGGCGAAACGCTGAAACACTACTGACTCCAAAGCTGAAGCCCTCACCGCAGGTGCTGGCGCTGGCAGCACTCGGCGTGCTCACGCTGGAAGAAGAAGCTGCCCACGCCCATGCCGCCGCAAATGCTGATCCGCATTCACCCTGGCATGCGACGGATCATTGGTGGGTAAATACGCGCCCCACGCGGGTATTTGAATTCCGCCATGAAGATGAAACCCACGCCGTAACACTTGCACCAGCGGCGGATGGATGGCGCATCAGTGCGGGCGGCGCAGCAATCACCGCAGGCCACGCCAAGTTGGAAGCGGGCTCCGTTCATGCGCTGCTGGATGGAATGCGGCTTTCCGCGTCCATCCATCGTGGAGGCGAAACAATCAGCCTGCGCCACGCCGGACAAAGCTGGCGCTTTGTGCTGCCCGATCCCATCGCGCGTGCCGGTGAAGAAGAAGGTGGTGATGACCGGCTGATGGCACCCCTACCCGGTCAGGTCACGCAGCTATTGGCGCGCGAGGGCCAGGAAGTGGCGCGCGGCGATGCGCTGGTGATACTTGAGGCGATGAAAACCGTCTTCCGCCTGACCGCGCCGCGTGACGGCAGGATTGCAACCATTTCCTGCCGCGTTGGGGAAACCGTGCGGGAAGGGCAAATCCTTCTGCAATTCGCCGCCGAGGAAGACGAGCCAACCTAAAATCACCCAGGCTTCGCACCGGTTGCGCGCAGAATTGGCACCCATTTATCGGTCTCGGCACGAATGAAGCGCGCTGATGCGGCAGGGTCATTCGGCAAGGGATCAACCCCCGCATCCGCAAAGCGCTGGCGTATCGCTGGATCATTCAGCACTTGCGTCACCGCTGTTGAAAGCGCGCTGATGATTTCAGCGGGCGTTCCTGTTGGCGCGTAAAGCGCCTGCCAGGAAGAAGCCGCGTAACCCGCGACGCCGGCTTCTTGCAGCGTCGGCAAATCCGGCAGCAATTGCGAACGCCGCGGTGTTGTGACAGCCAGGCCGCGCGCCTTGCCGTCCCGCACCAAGGGCGCCAGCAGCGTTTGGCTATCAATCACGAAATCCACCCGCCCGGCCATGAAATCCGTCACCGCCGCTGGTGTTCCGCGATATTGCACAATGGTGAAATCCACACCCGCGAGTTTCTTCAGCAATTCGCCAGCAAGATGCGAAGCGGCGCCAATCCCAGTAGTGGCGAAGGTGGCTTCACCGCGCTTGTCACGCAGCCAAGCCAGTAGTTGCGGCACATCGCGCACCGGCAGTGAAGGATGCACCGCAACCAGAAAGCTTTGATCACCCAGTGTCGAAATCGGAATGAAATCCGCAATCGAATCAAAACCAGCATCAGGGTAAAGCGCTGGGATCACGCTATGCGCAGCGCCATTCAGTAGCAACGTATGGCCATCCGGCACCGCGCGCGCCACGCTACGCGCACCGATGGTGCTGCCCGCGCCAGGCTGATTTTCAACCACCACAGGCTGGCCCAGCAAGCGCGGCAAAGGTTCCGTGACAATGCGCGCCACCACATCAATGATCCCGCCGGCAGCAAAGGGCACAATCACGCGAATGGGTCGTGATGGGTAGCGGCTTTGGGCAAAAGCAGGCGCGGCGAGCGCACTACCGGCCAATGCCAGAAATTCACGGCGTTGCAACATTGATTTTTCCTTTTTTTAAAACCGAAAACTCACGTGCCCCCGACGGGCTGGAAATCATAAGTGCCGATGCCTTGCAGAATGGCAAAACGGCAGCGTTCGCCCCCCTTCCCCGTCACGCGATGCGCGCGCTTCGCCGGTACGGCATGCATCTGCCCCGGCGCCAATTCCACGCTTTCACGCGGCGCGCGCATTTCAATCACCATCGGGCCATCCATGCACCAGAAAGTGTCGGTGACTTCACTATGCCAATGCCAAGGCACTTCCTGCCCGGCGGCAAGCGTCAGGATTTGCATGCGAAGCCCCGGGGCTTCAGCAATCAATTCGCGCTTCTCAAGCGGATAGGACATGGCTTTTCCCTTATGCTTTCGGCGGATGCTTCGCCCACCAATGACGCGCAATATCAGCACGGCGACACACCCAGACATCTGGCGTTGCCGCCACCTTGTCCAGAAAACGCGCCAAGGCCGCGGCGCGTCCGGGCCGGCCGATCAAACGGCAATGCAACCCAACCGACATCATCTTGGGCGCCCCCGCGCGGCCTTCCGCCAGCAAGGTTTCGAATGAATCGGTCATGTATTGTTCCCAGCCATCAGGGGCTGAAAAACCCGGCGGCACCGCATATTTCATGTCGTTATTATCAAGAGTGTAGGGAATGATCAGCATCGGCTTGCCCGCCGCGGTTACGTAAAACGGCAAATCATCCGCATAGGAATCCGAATCATACAAAAACCCACCATGCTCCGCGACCAGGCGGCGCGTATTGGGGCTGATGCGGCCGGTATACCAGCCAACCGGGCGCGTGCCGGTCAGGCGTTCAATCACGTCAACGCAGCGCGCAATCTCAGCACGTTCCGTCGCTTCATCCACATTGTGGTAATCGATCCAGCGCCAGGCATGGGATGCAACCTCATGCCCCGCATCGGCGAAGGCGCGCGCAACCGTTGGGTTCAGTTCCAATGCCCGACCCACACCATAAACAGTAAATGGCAGCTTGCGCGCGGCAAAGGCGCGCAGAATGCGCCACACGCCAGCACGCGCGCCGTAATCGAATTGGCTTTCCACGGTGCGGTTGCGTTCACCCAAAATCGGCGAACCGCCCGGCACTTCATGCAAATATAATTCGCTGCCGGCATCGCCGTTCAGCACGGTATTCTCACCGCCTTCTTCGTAGTTCAGCACGAAGGAAAGCGCGAGCTTCGCGCCATTCGGCCATTGCGGGTCCGGCGGATTGGCGCCATAGCCCAGGAAATCGCGCGGATAATCAGTATCCGCCGCCATCATATGGGAAGTGTCCGTCATATCGCCCCCTCTCCTACGCCAATTTCAGCCCGATAATGCCAGCAGTAATCAGCGCCACGGAAGCCCAGCGTAGCGCGGTATTCGCATCGTCGAATAGCGTAATGCCCACCAGAAAGGCGCCCACCGCGCCAATGCCAGTCCAAACGGCATAGGCGGTGCCAACAGGAATTTCCCGCAAAGCCAGAAGCAACAACCCGCCACTCGTAACGATGCAGGCAATGGCGAAGGCGAGCCAGCCGTAGCGCAGCCCGCCCGCAGCCCAACCAAGCTTGAGGCCAATCGGCCAACCGATTTCGCAAAGTCCCGCGAGCATCAAATAGATCCACGCCATAAGCCGATCCTCAACCCCATTGCGAGAAGCCTGACAAATGCCGCAGATCAATAGATCAGACCCCATCGGCCGATTGCGGTACGATTGCGTTTCCCAATCAAGTGCGAACCAACCGACACGTCATTCAGCTTCGGCGGCCAGTATCGTCACGGCGGGTCAAGTTCCTGCACCAGCTCCAGCGCATAGCTCCGGAAGCCGGCCTTGCGATAGATGCGTTCGGCGCGATCATTACCGGTGAGCACACCAATATGAAGCCGCTTGCAGCCCGCTGCCCGGGCATGCGCCGTAGCAATTTCAAGCATGGCACGGAAGGCGCCCTGGCCCCGCGATGCTTCTTCGACGAAGGCGTCGCAGATCGAGCATTCACGACGGTAATTGGGCGCGAGGAAAGGCGCCGCTTCCTCAACAGACAGGAAAAGGTGGCCGATGACCCGTCCTTCGGCCTCGGCAACCAGCATCAACCCACCATTGGCTGTACGGCGCTTGAAGTAGGCGAGTACTGCTTCAGCGCTGGATGTTTCCGTTACGCGGTCCCCGGTGATCTCATTCTCGAACCGGTTCAGCGCAACGGTATTCGCCAAAAGTGCCTCATGGTCGGCCTCTCTCGCAACTCTGACAAGAAAGGCCGCCATGGCGTCAGTTACGGCTCTTGTCCACCAGGGCGCCCTTTTTGATCCAGGGCATCATGCCACGCAGCTTTTCACCCACTTCTTCAATCGGGTGTTCGGCCAAGCGGCGACGGGTCGCCTTGAAGCTTGCCTGGTTCACCTTGTTTTCCAGCATCCAATCGCGGGCAAAACGGCCGGACTGGATATCTTCCAGCACGCGCTTCATTTCCGCCTTGGTTTCGCTGGTGATGATGCGTGGGCCCGTGACGTATTCGCCATATTCCGCCGTGTTGCTGATGGAATAATTCATATTGGCGATACCGCCTTCATAAATTAGGTCCACAATCAGCTTCACTTCATGCAAGCATTCGAAATAGGCCATTTCCGGCGCATAACCGGCTTCCACCAGGGTTTCGAAGCCAG